>NZ_JBHXFE010000006.1:197548-220554 GCF_042722475.1 Streptomyces sp. NPDC127092 | reverse complement strand
GCGCTCCCTTCGGTCGCGTCGCTTCGCGATGGCCTTTGGCCACCCTTGACCCGGCGGCTCCGGGAGCCTGTTCACACTCGGAGGGCGGCCGGGGGGCCCGGCCACGCGGACCTGCCCGGGTAGCCCGCCGCGCCGTGGGCGGCGCGCGGGCCGGTGGTGGGTGGGGCCGGGTATCGCTCCGGACGGCTTGGGCAGTGCACGCCGGTGGGGTGGGGCTCGGTTAGTGGCGGGGGTCGGGGAGTCCGTTTCCCTCGGTTCGGGGTGCGCGGTCGTGGAATGGGGTGCCCAATCCCGGCTAAGCGACCATCGGCGGTCGTCTGGCCGGGGTTCATGCCCCGCTGGTCACTCCCGGTGGGTGGGACGGGTGGGTAGCCGGGGCCGGTGGCGTGCAAACGTGGATATCGCGGGCCGTCGTGTGACGGAAGAGAACGGATGTGACGAGAGAGGCGACCCTGGCCCCTCGCGATCCACCTTTGCTCGCTCTGGAGGCCTCAACCGCCATGCCCCACGCCTTCGTTGGCCACCGCTGTGACGGAGAGTGACTAGTGTGACTCCAGAGGCGCCGCAGGCACCCTTCCCACCGGGTGGAGTCGGCCCGGGCGTGCAAAGTGGGATCTCGCGGGCCTCGGTGTGACGAATGGTGCTTGTGTGACGTGAGAGGCCAGGTCGGTGGCTTCCCGGCCCCGGGATATCCACGTTTGCACGCGACCGGCCTCGGCCATCCACCATCCACCCACCGGGAGTGACCAGCGGGGCTTGAGTCTCAGCCGCACGACGGCCGATGGCCGCTAAGCCCGGAATGGGCACCCCATTCCACTGCCGCGCACCCCCAACCGAGGGAGACGAACGCACCCGCCCCCGCCACTAACCGAGCCCCACCCCACCGGGGAGCACATGCCCCCCGACCGGAGCGATACCCGGCCCCCCACCCACGCAGCCGCCATCCGCCTACGGCGGGAATGGCTACCCGGGCCGGTCCGCGTGGCCGGGCCCCCGGCCGCCCTCCGAGTGTGAACAGGCCCCCGGAGCCACCGGGTCAAGGGTGGCCAAAGGCCATCGCGAAGCGACGCGACCGAAGGGAGCGCCCTTGACGCGGTGGTGGAGGGGGCCACACTCGGAACAAGGGCGGCCGCACCAGAAGCCCACTCACCACGCCCACCCGTACGGCCTCAGAAACCCGCCACCAAAACCGCACCCCCTACCCGTCCAACGCCTCCCGCCACCCCCGTACCGCCTCCGCCGCCACCGGGGCCGTCCAGCCGTTCGGGCGGGCCGCGCCGCCGATGTGGAAGGCGTCGATGCCCGCCGCCCGGAGTTCCGGCAGGTGGTCGAGGCGCAGCCCGCCGCCGACAAGGATCTGTGGCTCGTAGCCCGCCTCGCCCGCGCGCGCCGCCTCCGCCTTCAGCGTGGCGAGGCCGTCGTCGACGCCCGTTGCCGCCCCCGCCGTCAGGTACGTGTCGAGGCCCGGCAGGTCCGCCAGCTGCTTCCGCAGCGCGTCGCGGTCCGCCGCGCGGTCGATCGCCCGGTGGAAGGTCCAGCGGCAGCCGTCCAGGACCGCCAGCAGGCGCTCCACCACCACCAGGTCCGGGTCGCCGTCCGGGGTCAGGAAGCCCAGCACGAACTCCGTCGCGCCCGCCTCGCGGAGCTCCGACGCCCTCGCCACCAGCGCCGCGACCTGCCCCGCGTCGCCGGCCGCGAAGCCGTCCGTCAGTCTGAGCATCACGCGCAGCGGGATGTCCACCGCGGCGCGGATCGCCGCGAAGCCGGTCGTGGACGGGGTGAGTCCGTCCGCCGCCATGTCGGTGACCAGCTCCAGGCGATCCGCCCCACCGGCCTGGGCAGCGACCGCGTCCTCCTCGTCGAGCGCGATCACCTCCAGCACTGCACGGTTGCTCATCGAGTCCGTTCCTCCATGGATCGCACGACGCCTACAGGTCTAGTCCAATGTTCGGGACCAGACTAACCGTGCGAGTGGCCTCCCGCATCGTGCGACGCCTCATCCGCCGGAGCGGTCGCGGGCGCCTGGCCGCCCGTCGGGGCGCCCGCCGCCCCCGCCCGTACCGTGAACGCCGCCGTCCGGACCTTGCCCTCGTGCTGGAAGTCCAGGAACAGGCGGTACGTCCCCGAGCTCGGCGCCGTCGCCGTGAAGGAGACGTCGGGGCCCGGGCCGCCCTCGTTCGGGTGGACGTGGAGGTAGGCCAGGTCGCCGTCGCGCAGGGCGACCAGGTGGCCGTACGCGCCGAGGTAGGGCTCCAGGTCGGTGACGGGCTTCCCGGCCTTGGTGACGGTGAGCCGCAGCTCGCCCGCCTTCCCCGGGTTCAGCGTGCCGCCGAGGCGGACCTGGTAGCCGTCGACGTCGGCGGTCGGCGCGACCGGCGGCATCGGCTTCGGGGCGTACGCGCCCGGGACGGAGAGGTCCACGCCCAGCGTCACGCCCTTCGCGCCCTTCACCGCGGGCTTGAAGTCGGCGAAGGCCTTGTAGGCGCCGGCCGCCGGCAGGTCCGCGGCCACGCTCCACGTGCCGTCGGCGGCCTTCACCGGGTGCAGGTGACGGAAGACGGTGAGGTCGCGCGAGGCGACGATGAAGTGGAGCTCCTTGCCGTGCTCCGTGGTGAACGCGGTGACCTTCTTCCCCGCCGCGTCCTTGATCGAGAACCTGAGGGTGCTCTTGCCCCGGGCGGGCGTCGGGGTGTCCAGGGCCAGGGTGTAGCCGCCCTCGGAGACCTGGAGGCCGCCGGCCGCGGGCGCGTTCGCCGCGCCCTCGGCGTGGCCGGCGTGGCCGTCCGCGGCCCCTTCACCCTTCGGCGCCGCCTCCGCGTGCCCCGCGTGCTCTGCCTTCTTCGGCTCGTCGACGGGTCCGACGCCCTTGCCGACCCCGTACGCGGTCCCGAAGGTCGCGGCGAGCGCGGCGGCAAAGGCAGTGATCTTCACTCCGGTGTTCATGGCTGCTCTCCTGTACATGGGTGGCTTCAATGCACCTCACAATACCCCTGGGGGGTATCAAGTCAAGTCGGATCCACACTTGCATGGGATACGGGAGGGGGGTATACATGGATCACGCCGATACCCCCCGAGGGTATCTAGAAGAGCTCCGATGGAGGACGACATGGGTTCCTGCTGCACCCCCGACAACAGCTGCTCCACCAACACCGTCGAGGTCACGACGGCCACCGCCGTCGCCGACACCACCGCCACGGTCTACGCCGTCTCCGGCATGACCTGCGGCCACTGCAAGACCGCCATCACCAACTCCGTCAGCGCGCTCGACGGCGTCGTCTCCGTGGACGTCGACGTGGCCGGCGGTCTGGTGACCGTCACCACCGGCGGCGCGCCGGACGACGCCGCCATCGCCGCGGCGGTCGACGACGCCGGCTACGAGCTGACCGGCCGCGCCTGAGCGACCGGCTCGACCGGCGCCGCCGGCGCCGACCCGGCCGCCGGGGCTCGCCCACCACGCCCGGGCCCCGGCCCCCGACCCGTACCACGTAACGAGGAGCAGCCTCATGACAACGACGACCCCCGGCACCGCCCAGGTCGAGCTCGCCATCGGCGGCATGACCTGCGCCTCGTGCGCGGCCCGTATCGAGAAGAAGCTCAACCGCATGGACGGGGTCGAGGCCACCGTCAACTACGCGACCGAGAAGGCGAAGGTCACCTTCGACGCCGACATCGACGTCGCCGAGCTCATCGCCACCGTCGAGGCCACCGGCTACACCGCGAAGGAGCCCGAGCCCGAGCGCCCGGCCGGCTCCTCCGGCAGTGGCGAGGACGGCCCCTCCGACGAGGAGAAGGCCGACGCCGAGCTGCGGCCGCTCCGGCAGCGGCTGGTCACCGCCGTCGCCCTGGCCGTGCCCGTCATCGCCATGGCGATGGTCCCGGCCCTGCAGATCGAGTACTGGCAGTGGCTGAGCCTCACGCTCGCCGCGCCGGTCGTCACGTACGCCGCCTGGCCCTTCCACCGGGCCGCCTGGACCAACGCCCGGCACGGCGCGGCCACGATGGACACGCTGATCTCGGTCGGCACGATCGCCGCGTTCCTGTGGTCGCTGTGGGCGCTGTTCTTCGGCACCGCCGGTACGCCCGGCATGACGCACCCCTTCGAGTTCACCATCGCCCGCACCGACGGCGCCGGGAACATCTATCTGGAGGCCGCGGCCGGCGTCACCGCCTTCATCCTGGCCGGGCGCTACTTCGAGGCCCGCTCGAAGCGCAAGGCCGGCGCCGCGCTCAAGGCCCTGATGCAGCTGGGCGCGAAGGAGGTGACCGTCCTCAGGAACGGGCGCGAGGTCACCGTGCCCACCGCCGAACTCCAGGTCGGGGACCGCTTCCTGGTCCGGCCCGGCGAGAAGATCGCCACCGACGGCACCGTCGTCGAGGGCTCCTCGGCCGTCGACGCCTCGATGCTGACGGGCGAGTCCGTGCCGGTCGAGGTCGGGGTCGGCGACTCCGTCACCGGCGCCACCCTGAACGCCGGCGGCCGTCTGGTCGTCGAGGCCACCCGCGTCGGCGCCGACACCCAGCTCGCCCGCATGGCCAAGCTCGTCGAGGACGCCCAGAACGGCAAGGCCGCCGCCCAGCGCCTCGCCGACAAGATCTCCGCCGTCTTCGTGCCGATCGTCATCGCGCTCTCGCTCGGCACCCTCGGCTTCTGGCTCGGTACGGGGCAGGGCCTCACCGCCGCCTTCACCGCCGCCGTCGCCGTCCTGATCATCGCCTGCCCGTGCGCCCTGGGCCTCGCCACCCCGACCGCCCTCATGGTCGGCACCGGCCGCGGCGCGCAGCTCGGCATCCTCATCAAGGGTCCCGAGGTCCTGGAGACCACCCGCAAGGTCGACACGATCGTCCTGGACAAGACCGGCACCGTCACCACCGGCCGGATGACCCTGCTCAAGGTCCACACCGCCGCCGGTACGGAGGAGAACGACGTCCTGCGTCTGGCCGGTGCCCTGGAGCACTCCTCCGAGCACCCGATCGCGCAGGCCGTCGCCACCGGCGCCGCCGCCCGCGTCGGCACCCTGCCCACGCCCGAGGACTTCGCCAACATCCCCGGACTCGGCGTCCAGGGCGTCGTCGAGGGACACGCCGTCCTCGTCGGCCGCGAGAAGCTGCTCCAGGAGTGGGCGATGGAGCTCACCCCGTCCCTCAAGGCCGCCAAGGACGCCGCGGAGAAGGCCGGCAGGACCGCCATCGCGGTCGCCTGGGACGGCCAGGCCCGCGCGGTCCTGGAGGTCGCCGACGCCGTCAAGGAGACCAGCGCCGAGGCCATCAGGCGGCTGCGCGCGCTCGGTCTGACGCCGATCCTGCTGACCGGCGACAACAAGGCGGTCGCCGAGGCCGTCGCCGCCGAGGTCGGCATCGACGAGGTGATCGCCGAGGTCATGCCGCAGGACAAGGTCGACGTCGTCAAGCGGCTGCAGGGCGAGGGCCGTTCGGTCGCCATGGTCGGCGACGGCGTCAACGACGCCGCCGCGCTCGCCCAGGCCGACCTGGGCCTCGCGATGGGCACCGGCACGGACGCGGCCATCGAGGCCGGCGACCTGACTCTGGTACGGGGCGACCTGCGGGCCGCGGCCGACGCCATCCGGCTCTCCCGCAAGACCCTCGGCACCATCCGCTCGAACCTGTTCTGGGCCTTCGCCTACAACGTGGCCGCCCTGCCGCTCGCCGCGGCCGGACTGCTCAACCCGATGATCGCCGGTGCCGCGATGGCCTTCTCCTCGGTCTTCGTGGTCGGCAACAGCCTGCGCCTGCGCGGCTTCCGGGCCGCCGACGGCCGAACCGCGTGACCGACCGCCACCGCCTGCTGTAACTGTCCGACAAGGAGGCCGCCGTGGCCGGTTACGTACAGCACAAGGAAGACATCATCAGACGCCTGCGCCGCATCGAGGGGCAGGTCCGGGGAGTGCAGCGGATGGTCGACGAGGACGTCTACTGCATCGACGTCCTGACCCAGGTCTCCGCCATCAACGCGGCGCTCCAGTCCTGCGCGGTGGCCCTCCTGGACGAGCACCTGAGCTGCTGCGTCACGGAGGCCATCGAGGCCGGCGGGGACCAGGCCAAGGTCAAGGTCGGCGAGGCGTCGAAGGCCATCGCCCGCCTGATCCGGACCTGACGCACTCCGCGTGCGACAAGAGAAAAGTGTCAGCCGCCCTTGTGCGAAGGGCAGTCAGCGGTCAGCCGGACGCTCAGCCGAAGACAGAGGCCGAGCACCTGACGGAGGACCACCAGTTCCGCCGAAGCCGGCGGACCGGGGACGCAGACCTTCGCGCAGGGGCGGTTCTTCATGAGGGTCGTCGACAGGCTCGTCATGAGGGTCGTCATCCCGCCATCGTACCCCTGGGGGGTATACCTGAGCGGGTGAGGCGGCCCGTACGATGAGCCGCCCGTGAGCGGGGAGGGGATGCACGTGCGCCGGCTGGGAGAGCTGGAGGCCGAGATCATGGACCGGCTGTGGGCCTGGCAGCGGCCCGCGACGGTCCGCGAGATCGTGGACGACATCAATCTGGGGCGCCGGGTCGCCTACACGACGGTGATGACCGTCGCGGACATACTCCACCGCAAGGGCTGGCTGCGCCGCGAGAAATCCGGCCGGGCCTGGCTGTACGAACCCGTCCGCAGCCGCGAGGAGTACACCGCGGGCCTCATGCAGGACGCGCTCGGCGATAGCCAGGACCGGCCCGCCGCGCTGCTGCGGTTCGTCGAGACCATCTCCGACGAGGACATGGCCGCCCTCGACGCGGCCCTGCGCACCGCCCGGCGCGCACCGGGCGGCGGATACGGCGACGGTGGCGGTTACGGCGACGGTGGCGGTTACAGCGACGGTGACGGTTACGGCGACGGTGGCGGTTACGGCGAGGGCGGCGGCCACCGGTGAACCACCACACCCTGCCGCCGCTCGGCCTGATCCTCTGTACCGGCTTCGTCGTCCCCTGGCTCCTCGTGCGCGCCCGCTGGGTCCAGCAGGTGCCACGGCTCGCGCTCGCGGTGTGGGTCGCGAGCGGCGCGCTGTTCGCCGGGTCGGCCGCGCTGCTCCCGACCCAGCTGATCCTGCCCAGCGAGACCGGCCACCGCCTCAGCGACGCCCTGTTCGCGCTCCGGCTCCCGCCGCCCGGGCAGCTCCTCGAACTGAGCCCGCTGGAGTACACGGCGCTCGGCCTCGGGCTCGCCGTGCTCTCGGTACCGGTCACCGGCTTCGTCCGCGCGCTGCTGCGGGCCCGCCGCCGGCGCAGCCGGCACGCGGAGACGCTGCGGCTGGTCGGGCGGTACGACCCGGGTCTCGGCGCCACCGTCCTGGACCACGAGCGGCCCGCCGTGTACTGCCTGCCCGGCCGCTCGCGCCGCGTCGTCGTCTCCTCCGGCGCCATCGACACCCTCACCGAGCCTCAGCTGGCCGCCGCACTGGCGCACGAGCGGGCGCACATCTCGGGACGGCACCATCTGCTGGTGGCGGCCGCGGAGTCGTTCGCGTCGGTCTTCCCGTACCTTCCGCTGGCCCGGCACGGCGGTACGGCGGTGCCGCTGCTGCTCGAAATGGCCGCGGACGACCGGGCGTTGCGCCGTTGCTCGCGTGACGCGCTGGCCACCGCCCTGTACGCGCTGGCCTCCGGGAAGGCGCCGCGCGAGGCCTTCGGCGCCGGTGGCCCGTCGGCGGCGCTGCGCATGCGCCGCATCCTCACCCCGCACAGCGTGGGGCATCCGGTGCTGTGGGGACTGCTGACGATCGCGGCGGCCGGCCTGGCGGCCGCACCGCTGATCATCGCCTGCTGTTCGTTCCCGAATTAATTACTAAGGGAATTCGTAGATTTCACATCGGTCACATGGTGGCCGAATTCCCGGCTATTGTGGGTACGTTGGCGTTCAGCTCGGCACGTCGAAGGGTACGGACCAATGCAGCTGGCGGACGTGCGGGCGGCGCAAGCCCCCGACGCGACGACGATATCCAGGCTGCTTGCGGAGTCCATTCGGGGCAGCTACGCGGAAATACTCGGAGAAATCCCGACCCGCCGGCTCGTCTCCGCGCAATGCGCACTCCCCCGTATCCGCGCGGAAATTGAAATTCCCGGCGGCGCGCCCGGCTGGCTCGGCTGGCTGGTGGCCACCGACGCGGACGGCACCGTGCTCGGCGCGGTGGCCGGCGGCGTGCCCGTCCCGGGCGAGGGCGAGCTGTACGCGCTGGCCGTGATCCCCGGCGCCCGCCGCGGCGGTGTGGGCACGGCCCTGCTGGCGGCGACCAGCGAGCGGATGCGGGCGTTCGGCGCGACCGAGCAGCGGGTGACGCTGCCGGCCGACGACGACCCCTCGCTCCCCTTCTACGAGAAGCAGGGCTTCGTCCCGCTGGGCGGCGCGAACCGCCGGAGCCGCCCGCTCTGACCCCCGGCCCCTGCCGGACTGAGGCCGCTCTGCCGCCCGGTCGCCTTCCGGTCCTCCGACTCCCGGGCCCTGGCGGACTCACGCCATCGCGTGTTCACGCCCCCGCTTCCGCTGGAACCGGCGCTCCGCCGCAGGTCAGGATGGAGCACAGCGGCGCGGCCCCGGCGGCACGGGAGCCTCGCCCGGACGGCACGGACCGAGCGAGCCCTGGAGGAGCGATGCACACACCGAGCGGCACTTCCCTGCCCGTCGTGCCCGCGACGCTCGCACCGGTCCTGCCGTCCCGGTACGACCTCCACGTCGACCACCTCGAACTGCCCGCCCCCGGCGCCGGCATCCGGCTCAAGTCCGACACCCTGCCCGGACTGGAGACCGTCTCGCCCGGCGACGAGGACTCGGTCTGGCTCCACGACGCGCTCCTCGGCCCGCACAGCGCCGACATCGTCCGGTACCTCGGTCTCGCCCGGTCCACCGGCGGCCCCGTTCTCGATCTCGGCTCCGGCGCCGGACGGCTCGCCGTCCCCTTCGCCCGGCACGGCTTCGCCGTGGAGGCCGTGGACCGTGACGGCCCCGCCCTGGAGCGCCTCGAGACCTGGGCCCGGCGCATCGGTCCGCAGGTCGCCGGGCTGATCGTGACCACCAGGGCCGACCTCACCGAGCTGCGGCTCGACGGCGACTACCGGCTCGCGCTGCTCGCGGGCGCGATGGTCTCCGCCGTGCCGCCGGGCGCGCGGCCCCGGCTGCTGCGCGAGATCGCCTCGCACCTGGGGGCGGGCGGAGCGCTCGCGCTCGACTACACGGCACATCTGCTGCCCGGCCTGGTCGCCGAGCCGCAGCGCACCTGGGCCTTCCAGGTGCCGCGGTTCGACGGCATCGACGAGTGGGTGGTGGCCCGGCAGACCTTCGACCTGCGCACGATGAGCGAGCGGATCACGTACTACTCGGCGCGGACCGGAAAGCTGTCGACCGAGCGGGTGGTGCTCACCACCGACAAGTGGATCGTGGACGGCGAGCGCCTCGCGGCCGAGCTGCACTCGGCGGGCCTGCACATCGAGGGCCGGCGGCGGCACCGGATCGACGAGCGGACCGAGAGCGTGCTGCTCGTCTGCCGGGCCGACGACTGACGCACTCCCCGGCAGGACCCCTGACGCCAGGGACCGCCAAGATGTACGATGCCCACAAAGGTTTGGGCCGACCAGGTGGCGGGTGGCGGGCGGAGAAGATGGCAGTCGTGGAAGACCTGACGGGCCGCGAGGCGGTGATCCAGCGCCTGCGCGACGTCGGCCTGCGGGTCACCGGTCCGCGCCTCGAGGTGCTCACGGTGCTCGCCGCCGGCGGCCATCTCGACGTCGAGGCGATCACCGCGACCGCCCGCGAGCGTCTCGGCACCCTGACCAGCCAGGCCGTCTACGAGATGCTGCGGCACTTCCAGGAGACCGGCCTGGTCAGCAAGTTCGACCGCCCGGGCCTGCCGGCCGTCTTCGAGATCTCGGGTCCCGCGCACCAGCACGCCCTGTGCCAGAACTGCGGCCGCGTGGAGAACGTCGCCGCCACCGCCCCCGCGCCGCCGCGCGGCAGTCTGCCGCAGTGGCGGGTCAGCGACGCCGAGGTGGTCTTCAAGGGCCTTTGCCCCGACTGCCACGAAGAGCCCCCTTCGCGCTGAAAGCACGTGAACACCGTGCGTCGCGTTCGAATTTGTGGCAGGGTCTAGCGGGGCGTTTCAACAGGATCCGCGCGATCCGAGGGGAGTCTGCTGCGTCGTGTCCAAAAACGCCGCCGGGGCGCGTACGGGAAGCGAGCAGGCCCTCGCGCTCTACCAGGAGTTACGCAGCACGACCGGCGCGTCCTTCGACGACGCGGCGCACCGGCTGGAACTGACCGGTGCCGAACGCGACCGCTGCCGCGAGGAGTTGGTCTCCCTCGGCCTGATCGACCAGGCCTCCGCCGGTGCCGACGGCACCGACGCCTCCGTCCCCCTCGTCATCGCCCCCGACGTCGCCCTGCTCCGGCTGCTCCAGCACGAGCGCGAGCGCCTGGAGAACCGGCTGGCCGAGACCAGTCGGGCGCACACCACCCTGGAGACGCTGGCAGGGCCCTTTCTGCGGGCCGGGATGGAACCCGGCTCCGAGGTCGAGGTGGAGATCGTCGAGGATCCGGCCAGGATCCGCCGGGAACTGGCCGACCTGACGAACACGGTGCGAAGCTCCGTGCATTCGATGCTGACCGGATCGGTGCGGCGCGACGAGATGTCCCTGGAGCTGGAGCGGGACCGCGACCGGGTGGCCCGCGGCGTGCTCGTCCAGGCGATGTACAGCCACCGGGTCGGCCAGGTGCCGGAGATGGTGCAGCACCTCGCGGAGCGCGCCGCCCTCGGCGTCGAGGTGCGCCTGTCGCCCGTGGTGCCCATGAACATGGTGCTCGCCGACGAGAACTTCGCGCTCCTGCCCACCGATTCGCGCGACCCCGACTCCGCCGCCATCCTCGCCCGCGGCCCCGGCCTGGTGCGCTCCTACCGGGCCCTGTACGAGTACTGCTGGCACGCGGCCACCCCGTACGGCCACGAGGAGCCCGCCGAGCGCGGCGGCGACGGCCTCTCCGAGCAGCAGCGGGCCGCCCTGCGGATGCTCGCGTCCGGGATCAAGGACGAGCAGGTGGCCCGCAACCTGGGCGTCTCGCTGCGTACGGTCAGCCGGCTGATCTCCGAGGTGATGCAGGAGCTGGACGCCGCGAGCCGCTTCGAGGCGGGCGTGAAGGCGGCCCGGCTCGGCCTGCTCGACGGCGAGCCGTACGAGCAGCCGACGTAGCCCGCGCGCCCGTGCCGCCCCCGTCCGGACGGCTCGACGCCGCACACCGGCTCCCGAACACGACGCGTAACCTGGCCATTTGGGGTGCGACAACGGATTCGCGACACGGATGCGCGACACGGATTCGGGACACGGGACACGGGACCACGAAGACCAGAAGGGGGAACCTCGCGTGATCACGACGAGCGGTCTCGGCGGCGACGGACCGGCGGAGGGCGCGGCGGACCGCGCGGCCGGGGGCACGGCGTACGGACCGGCGGACGGCCGGCTCGTCGCGCTCTACCAGGAGCTGCGCAGACGCGGGGTGTCCAACCTCCCCGAGGTCGCGGCGGGATTAGGACTCACCGCCGAGGAGTACGAGCGATGTCGGGCCGAGCTGATCGCGCTGGGTCTGGTCGTCCCGACCACGCGCACCCACGCCACCATCGCCGACGTGCGGAACGCGGCCTGGCAGCCGGACGCCGACACGGTCGCCGCGGTCGACCCGGAGATCGCGCTGCTGCGGCTGCTGGACCGCGAGCGGGCCCGGCTGCGGGAGCATCTGGAGGAGGCGGACCAGGCGTACGGAACGCTGGAGACCCTGGCGGGCACGTTCCTGCGGGCCAGCGTCCTGGCGGGCTCCGAGGTCGAGGTCGAGGCGCTGACCGACTACCGGCGCATCCAGCAGGCCCTCGACGACATCATCGACGTCATGCAGGAGAGCTCGGCGTCCATGTACCCGGGCGGGCCGAGCCGCGAGGTGCACGACGTGACCCTCGCCCGTGACCGGCGGCGTCTCGAACAGGGGATCCGGGTCCGGGCCATCTACGCGCACGAACACGCCACGCGCCCCGACGTGGCCGAACTGCTCGACGCCCGGAGCG
This sequence comes from Streptomyces sp. NPDC127092, assembly GCF_042722475.1. Taxonomy (NCBI): domain Bacteria; kingdom Bacillati; phylum Actinomycetota; class Actinomycetes; order Kitasatosporales; family Streptomycetaceae; genus Streptomyces; species Streptomyces sp. NPDC127092. The sequence goes on along the minus strand of NZ_JBHXFE010000006.1, from coordinate 208,517 downwards.
AACTGGGAGCGGAGATCCGGGTCGCCGCGGTCGTCCCGCTCAACATGGTCATCATCGACCAGCAGTACGCCCTGCTGCCGATCCGGCCGGAGGACGCGCGCCAGGGCGCCATCCTGGCCCGCGGCCGGGCGCTGGTCCGCTCGTACCTCGGGCTCTTCGAGCACTGCTGGCACACGGCCGTGCCCTACGGCTCCGGGGCGGCCGCCGAGCGGGGCGGCGACGGGCTGTCGGAGCAGCAGCGGGCGGCCCTGCGGATGCTGGCCACCGGGATGAAGGACGAGAAGATCGCCCGGAATCTCGGGGTGTCGCTGCGCACGGTGAGCCGAATGCTCTCGGAACTCATGCAGGAATTGGGCGCGACGAGCCGATTCGAGGCGGGTGTGCGCGCGGTGCGGATGGGCTGGCTGGACTGACGGCCGAGGCATTCACGGCTCGCACGGAAGCGGGCACGGAAAAGCCCCGCGATCGTGGCAGGGCGATCGCGGGGCTTTTCTCTCGGGTTCTGCTGTTCAGTTGGAGGGGGCCGGGGTCGGGACCGGCCAGTTGTCGTCGGCCAGCATCAGGCGGGGGGCCGCGGGCGCCTCGGCGTCGCCGGAGCCGGCGACCGCCGCCGCACCGCCCGCGACCGCCAGACACGCCACCAGGGCGAGGGCGAACTGACGGACGGTCTTGCGCAGGCCGGTGTTCTGCTGAGCGGACATGATTCCTCCAGGAGTGGGAATGTGAATTCCGCCTTCCGGGGGCCCGTGCCGCCGGGCGTTCCCTGAAGACATCTCTATTCTGTCCGGCGCTCCAGAGCGAATCCAGGGATTCTCGATGCGTGGATGTGCCATGGCGTGAGTGCGTCAATGCGCCGCCGAATGAACGGAATTGGCTCATCCGGGCCGCCTCTAACCTTTGGTTAGACCAAAAGAGATGCTAGACTCGTGCAACGGCCTTCTCGTTCCTCCAGGAGAGAGGGGCCGCCGGGGCAGGGGCGTGCCGCCGCCCTTGCCCCACCCGTCCGGCCGGGCCGGAGTTCATCCGCTCCGCGATCCGCGAGGCCGTCCGCTCCCGCCCCGCCAGCGCGTCCTCGTAGACGTCGATCGTCCGCGTGGCGGAAGCGCGCCAGCTCATCCCCCGGGCGTGCCGGACCGCCGCCTCCCCCATCGTGACCCGGGCCCGCGGGTTCCGGGCCAGCCACAGCAGCCGGCGCGCGTACTCCACCGGATCGTGGCCCTGGACGAGCAGCCCCGTCACCCCGTCCCACACCGCCGACGGGAGCCCGCCCACCGCCGAGGCCAGCACCGGCGTCCCGCAGGCCTGCGCCTCCAGGGCCACCAGTCCGAACGACTCCGAACGCGACGGCACCACGAGAACGTCGGCCGCGCGGTAGAAGTCCGCCAGCCGCTCCTGCGGTACGGGCGGACACGCCTTCAGGACGTCCGCGACGCCGAGGTCCGCCGCGAGCCGCCACACCGTGCCCTGCTCCGTCGCCCCCGAATGCCCGCCGACCACGGGCACGAGCAGCCGGGACCGCAACTCCGGAGCCATCCGCAGCAGTTCGGCGACCGCCCGCACCAGCACGTCGGGCCCCTTCAGCGGCTGGATCCGCCCCGCGTACAAGGGGACGAAGGCGTCGGCCGGCAGCCCGAGCCGCGCCCGCGCCGCCCGCCTCTCCTCCGCCGGACCGCCGCCCGGCGCCCCACCCGGCCCGAACGCCGGACCGAAGGTGCGCAGGTCCACGCCGGGCCGCACCACCTCGGTGCGGGCCGGGTCCGCCCCGTACAGCGTGCGCAGCGCCTCCGCCTCGTCGCCGGTGTTGGCGATCAGCCGGTCCGCGTCCCCGACCACCTGGTGCTCGCCGCGGATCCTCAGCTCGGGCTCCGGGGTGTCGCCCTCGGCGAGGTGGGCGTTCTTCACCAGGGCCAGGGTGTGCGCGGTGTGCACCAGCGGTGTGCCCCAGCCGAAGGCGGCGATCCGCCCGACCTGCCCGGACAGCCAGTAGTGCGAGTGGACCAGGTCGTACCGCCGGAACTCCTTCAGGAGGGCCAGCGAGAACGGCACGACCAGGTCCGGCATGGCCTCCTTGGGCAGCGCCCGGCGCGGGCCCGCTGCCAGGTGCCGCACCCGCACGCCGGGCTCCAGGTCGACGAGGCCGGGCAGGCCCTCGCCGCGGCAGCGGGTGAACAGGTCGACCTCGACGCCCTGTTCGGCCAGGGCACGGGACAGCTCGACCATGTAGACGTTCATCCCGCCGGCGTCCCCGGTACCGGGCTGGTGGAGCGGGGAGGTGTGGACGCTGAGCATGGCGACGCGCAGGGACACGTGGGGCTCCTGTGGGGTGGGCCGGCCACGTGGCCCCGCGCGCGGCGCGCACGGTCACGCGGCAGGGAAGCGGTGGGAGGTGCTGGACCTGCTGGGGATGCGACAGGGGTGGCGCGGGGACGCCAAGTACGCGACTTCTTAGCGGATTAGAAGTGAGGAGCGAGGACGACCGGGCACGGGCTCAGAATCCGAAGACCGGCCCGGACGGCGGCGCGAGCCGCGTCCCCGGCAGCGGTGCGATCAGCGCCGACCAGTCCACCGGCCGCCCCGGCGCCACCTGGAGCGCCGCCGCCAGCCGGTCCGCGCCCTCCGGCATCACCGGCCGTGACCACGCCGACAGGGCGGAGGCCACCGCCAGCTGGGCGGCGAGCGCCGGAAGGTGGCGGCAGGAGGTGGTGGGACGGCAGCGCTCGTGGGCGTTGACGTAGCCGAAGTCGGCGACCGAGCGCACCATCTCGTCGAGCACGGCGACCGCCCGGCGCGGGTCGAAGGCGTCGGGGCCGTACGCCTCGCGCAGGTCGTCCACGCCGCGGTGCAGCCGGCGCTCCAGGATCTCCCAGCCGGTGCCGCCGGGCATCGCCTGCGGCGCGACGCCGTCGCACTCCTCGCGCACGGCCGTGAAGAGCCGGGTCAGCCAGCTGTTCCAGTTCTCGTCGAGCTCCAGGCGCGCGGCGGCGAGCCGGTCGCGCTGGTGGACGGTCCTGCGGCCGGTCGGCCGGGCCTGCAGGACGTGCCGGCGCAGGGTGTCGGAGCCGTACTCGGTGAGCAGGTCGAGCGCCCACACGTTGCCCTCCTGGACGCCCTCCTCCACCACGTACGACTCGTTGACGTTGAACTCCTGCGGCAGCTTGACGTCCTGCGCGAGCAGCAGCACCGGCAGCAGCACGGCGTGGCAGAAGGTGTGCCCGAAGCCGCAGAAGTGGATGGTGCGGGCGGGTAACGGGCCCTTGGTGTCGTAGCCGAACAGGTGCATCGCCGCGGCCTCGAAGCACGCGTCGATCCGGTGGTCGGGGAAGCCCTCGACGGGCACCTCCAGGCCCCACTCGGCCGGGTGTCCGACCGCGATGTCCGGCAGGCCGTCCTCGACGAGCGACTCGCACAGCGCGGCGAGCCGCGGCGGGAGGCCGGCCAGCGCCCAGTAGTCGGAGAGCTGGTCGCGGAACGGTTCGAGGGGCACGTACAGCCGGCGGCAGCGCTTGGCGACCGCCGGTGCGTCGCACATCGAGCAGCGCGGCGAGATCAGGTCGCCGCCGTCGTTCGGCCGCGCGCACTCGTGGCACATGCCTCCGTCGCTCGACGCGCCGCAGTGCGGGCAGGAGCCGGTGACGTGCGCCCCGTACAGCCAGCGCTCGCACGGCTCGCAGTACGGCAGGAGCCGGGTGCGCGGCGCGATCACGCCCTGCGCGTAGAGCCGGCTGAACAGCTCCTGCACCCAGCGCGCGTACCCGCGGTCCCGGCGCGGCCTGACGATGTGGTCGAACTCGACGCCGGAGCGCAGCCAGTCGGCGGTGATCGCCGCGCGGTAGCCCTCGGCGACCTCCTCGGGCTTGCGGTTGTGGCGCAGGGCCCGCACCTCGACGGAGCTGGCGTGGTCGGCGGTGCCGGTGGTGAAGCGGACGGGCTCGCCCTCGGCGCGCAGGAAGCGGGTGAGGACGTCGGCCGCGACGTACGGTCCCGCCAGATGGCCGATGTGCAGTTCGCCGTGGGTGGCCGGAGGGGTCGCGGTGATCCAGACGGGGGTGCTCATGGGACCTCCTTGACGCTGTCGTGCGATGAGCTGTCAGCGGTCTTCTGTCAGCGGTTTCGGTCAGCGAGGTTCGAAGTGGAAGGAGCGGATGAAGCAGTCACGGGGCTGCTCGACGGCGTAGACGATGCACTCGAAGAGCGCCTGGGTGGTGAGCTTCTCGTCGGGTGCGACGCCGTCCGGGTTCGCGCCGTCCCACTCCGCGAACCGCGGGTCGGACGTCGAGAAGTCCGGCGGGAAGAGCGAGAACACCCGTACTCCGGAAGGCCGGAGGCGGCGGGAGAGGATGTCGGCGAAGCCGGCCTGGGCGCTCTTCGCCGCCCAGAAGGCCTCGTGCGCCGCCGAGGCGGTCGCGGCGGAGGCGCCCTCCGCGTCGCGGACGGCGACCATGTTGACGATGTCGGGCCGCAGCGAGCCGCGCAGCAGCGGCAGGAAGTGCTTCACCATGAGGACGGTGCCGCCGGCCGTCGACTCGATCGTCTCCACGATCTGGTCGTCGCTCGCCGACTCCAGGTCCATGCCGTCGAGCCAGCGGGCGCCGTTGTTGACCAGCAGGTCGACCCGGTCGGTGCGCTCGCCGACGCGGGCGGCGAACTCCCGGATCTCCGCGGGCCTGCTCAGGTCGCAGCCGAAGGCGTGGATGCGGTCCCGGGCGGAGCCCATCACCTCGGCGCGGGTGCGCTCGGCGGCCTCGACGGTGCGGGCCGACACGTAGACCTCGGCGCCGAGGTGGGCGAATCCGACGGCGAGCGCGCGGCCGAAATAGCGGGACGCCCCGGTCACGACGACACGCAGGTTCTCGAATTTCATGTGTGTCTGCTCTCCCCACGGATACCGAAAGCCGGTCGGTCCCGTTCAGCGTGGCAGAGGTGAGCGGCGGATCACCCGGCCGTACGGGTGCGCGTTCACGCCGTTGCGTGGATACGCCAAGGGGCAGGCCAGGGCAGTTCGAGACGCTGCAGCAGGCGGGCCCGCTTGTGGTGGACCCGGACCCGGTCCGGCGCGGTGGAGACCGTCACGGTGCCGCCGTGCGGCGTGCGGAGCCGCGCCACGGGCCCGCCGACGACGGTACCGCCGAGCGCCCCGGCGGCGGCGAACGCGGCGGCACCGGTGAGGGCGAGCCGCGGGTGCCAGCCGCCGACGGTGAGCGCCCGGACGGCGAGGCGGTCGGGGCCGGTGCGCGTGAAGAGCGCGATCTTGGGGAGCGGGGATTCGGGCGCGTACCCGAGCAGGCGGGCGGCACGGGCCCGCAGCTCCAGGAGCCGCGCCTGGAGGGCGTCGGCGGGGAGGTGCGGGGAGTCGGCCGGCAGGTGCCGGGCGTCGGCGCCCAGGTGCCGGGCGTCGACGAGGACGTACGGGTTGCCGTAGCGCACGAGCGTCACGGGGACGCCGTCGAGGACGTCGACGGGCCGGCCGGTGGGGAGCGTCCCCGGCACGCCGGGCGGCCGCAGGAAGTCCAGCGTGTACGCGCCGTCGCCCTGCGGCACGCACCGCACGACGTCTCGCGTCGTGACCGCCCGCACGGTCACCTCCCTGCCCGCGCGCCCGTCGGCGACGACGCACGCGAGCAGCGAGTGCCCGCATCCGGCCCGGAAGTCGAACCGCCCGCCGGGCAGGGCCTGGACGAAGCGGTAGTCGAGGTCGGCGGCCGTACCGGCCGAAGGCCCGTACAGCGCGATCTTGTTGAGCCCGGCGTACGGCGTACGGGCGAGCGCCTGGCGCAACCGCGCCAGCTCGCCGCTCGACGCGAGTGCCCCGGGCGGCAGTCGGTCGCGCCGCACGACGAGGGTGGGCCCGGGTGCGTCCTCGGCGAGGACGACATGGGCGAGGACGCCGTGCGCGCGGCCCCGCCGGCCACCCTCCTCAGGCCGCACAGCCCACCGGGATCCGCATGCCCTGGACGACCTCCGTCCACAGCTCGTGGACGGCGAGGGCCCACAGCGCGAGGGCGATGTGCTGGTTGGGGCGTTCCAGGTGCCGGGCGAGGAGCCGGTTCACGCGGTCGGCGCGGATCTTGCCGCCGAGGACCAGCCGGGCCGGCGACAGCAGCTCGCGCACGGTGTCGAGGAGCGGGCCGCCGGGCGCGATCATCGCGGCGATCGGCAGCGTGAACGGCTGCTTCGGGCGGTTCAGGACGGACGCGGGCAGCAGTTCCGCGCCCGCCTCGTACAGGGCGCGCTTGCCGTGCCGGGCCTCCGGCGGCAGTTCGCGGGCGTGGGTGACGACGCTCGGCTGGCAGAAGGGCAGCCGTGCCTCGACCGCCCACGCCATCGACAGGTGGTCGACCCGCCGCAGGTGGTACGCGGGCAGCCGCCGGCGCGTCTCGAACGCGCTCATCGCCGTCGCCCGGTCCGTGCCCGCCGCCTCCGCCGAGCGCAGTTCGCCCTCGACGCGGTCCGCCGCCGAGCCGTGGTCGGCGATGAACGCGGCGTACGAGCTGGTGTACAGGTGCTCCCGGAGCAGCCGCGGCGCCGCCGAGAGCGCGTCGGCGTAGGCACCGGCCCAGTCCACGCCGGGCGGCGCGGCCAGCGCGGCCCGCATCCGGTCGTAGCCGCCGAAGAGCTCGTCCGCGCCGTCGCCGGCGAGGGCGACCGTGAAGCCGTTCTCGTGGACCGCGCGGAACAGCGCGTACGTGGACAGCGCGATCGGGTCGGCGTTGGGCTGCCCGAGGTGCCGCACCGTCCGCGTGAGCAGCGAGGGGATCTCGTCCGGGTCGATGCTCACCTCGTGGTGCACGGTCCTGGCCCGGCGGGCGACGGCGCGCGCGTACGCGGCCTCGGAGTCGGGCCACTTGCCGCGGTAGGTGAGGTGGAAGGTGTGGAGCGGCGGGGCGTCCGTCTCTCGCCGCTGCTCGGCGGCCAGCGCCGTGACGAGCCCGGAGTCGAGCCCGCCGCTGGTGATCGCGCACACCGGCGCGTCCGCGGTGGCCAGCCGCCGCACCTCGTGGCGCAGCACGTCCTGCGTGTCTCCCACCGGCCGCGGGCCCGCGTGCGGGGCGCGGCGGCGCACGACGGGCGCGGAGCCGGGCCGTACGACCGCGGTCGCGCCGGGCGGCAGGACGCCGACGCCGTCGAGGGCGGTGTGCGTCGCGTACGAGGTGCGGGTGGCGAGGAGGGTGTCGAGGGCGTCCTCGCGGGGCGCGATCGGCACGCCCTCGAAGGCGAGCAGTGCGGGGATCTCGGAGGCGAAGCGGGTGACGCCGGCGCCGTTCGCGCCGTACGGGTCGTGGTGGAAGTGGACCGGCTTCATGCCCATGTCGTCGACGGCGAGGACGAGTTGGGTGCTGCCGGGCCGCAGGTCGAGCACGGCGACCGCGAACATGCCGTCGAGGTGCTCGGCGAAGGCGGCGCCGTACTCCGCGTAGAGCGCGGGCAGCAGCGTGCCGTCGCAGCGGTCGGGGAAGCGGTGGCCGCGGGCGGCGAGGCGGCGGCGCAGCTCCTCGTGGTTGTAGATCTCGCCGTTGAGGACGGCGAGGATGCCGGGAAGGTGCGGCAGCCGGTACGGCTGTGTGCCGCCGCACGGGTCGGTGACGGCGAGCCGGTCGCAGCCGAGCGACCAGCCGGGGCCGCTGAGCACCTGGTGCTCGTCGGGGCCGCCGTGCCGCTGGCGGGCCGAGACCGCCGCCAGCTCGGCAGGGTCGGGACGGTCCGCCCCCGCGGCGAAGGAGCCGAGAATCCTGCACATGGGCGGTCGCCTCCGGTCTCTCTCTGCTGAGCTACGAGTAGGTCTCTGCGCACCCGTTCACATGTCGCACCCAATGATTTGAATCTACCAACTTTTTGGATGGCGCGTAAGTGCCATGTCCGGTTCACGCCACGACATGGCCTTGCGACGCCCCCGCACGCCCAACAGGCTGGCCCCATGGAGGACTTCGCGACGACCGACCTGCCGGAGCCGACCGCCCGCAGTGCGCCGGAATCACTGCTGGTGGTGGCGGCGCACCCGGACGACATCGAGTTCTGCGTGAGCGGCACCGTCATGCAGTGGATCGAGCGCGGCACCCGCGTCACGTACTGCATCGTCACCGACGGCGGCGCCGGCGGTTACGACCCGCTGCTCCCCCGCCAGGCCATGGCGGACCTGCGTCGTGCCGAGCAGGTCCACTCGGCGAAGCTCAGCGGCGTCGCCGACGTCCGCTTCCTCGGCTACCCCGACAGCTTCGTCGAGGCGGACGTGCCCCTGCGCCGCGACCTGTGCCGGGTCATCCGCGAGGTCCGCCCGCAGCGCTGCATCGTCCCGTCCCCGGAGATCAACTGGGCCCGCGCCGCCGACCTCCACCCCGACCACCGCGCGGTCGGCGAGGCCTGCCTGCGCGCGATATACCCCGAGGCCCGCAACCCCTTCGCGCACGCCGAGCTGCTGAAGGAGGAGGGCCTGGAGCCGTGGACGGTCCACGAGCTGTGGCTGATGACCGGCCCCACGCCGAACCAGTACGTGGACGTCACCCCCGTCTTCGACCGCAAGGTCGAGGCCCTGCGCATCCACACCTCCCAGACGGCCCACTTCGACGACCTGGCGGGCCTGCTGCGCGACTGGCTGAGCGAGCACGCGCGAGCGGGCGGGCTGCCGGCGGGGCGGATGGCGGAGGCGTTCCAGATCGTGCACATCGACTGAGGCGACCGGGGCCGGGCGCGAACTCGCCCCGGCCTCAAGGGTGTTCAATACAATTTCACATTGCTATGTTACGCGGCACTAGCAGGCCCCTCCCCGACGACAGGAGACCTCTGTGTCCCGTCCGAGACCCGTGCGCGCGCTCCTGAGAGCCATGGCCATGGCCACCACCTGCGCGGCGACCCTCCTCCTCCCCGCCACCACCGCGACGGCCGCGCCGGCGCCCGCCTCCGCGCCCGGGCCCGTGCCCGTGGCCGCGTCCGGGCCCGTCCCAGCGCCCGCCTCCGCGTCCGCGCCCAAGCCCGGCGGGCACGACAAGGCGTACGACCACGCCGAGCGCCGCGCCACCCGCCCCGCGGCCGAGGCGGGCACGGCCCCGTGCAAGTCGCCCAAGTGCAAGGCCGAGCTGGAGGCCCGGCTCTTCCCGTACACCTACGTGTACGACAAGGGCGCCATCAAGGTCCGCACCGGGCTCGACAAGACGACGGTCGACCAGCTCTACTACGCGAGCAAGCAGGTCAAGGCGCACTTCCACCGCGTCCTCGGGACCGATGCGCCGCTCGCCGGTGACACCAACTCCGCCCTGACGGTGGTCCTTTACGCCTCCCGCGCCGACTACGTCGCCTATCAGACGCTCCTCTACGGCCTGAGCACCAACAACGGCGGCATGTACATCGAGGACGGCGCGACCTTCTACACCTACCAGCGGCGGGTGCCCGAGGACTCCTCCCTGACCCTGGAGGAACTGTTCCGCCACGAGTACGCGCACTACCTCAACGGCCGGTTCGCGGTCCCCGGCACCTTCGGCTCCGGCCCCTGGTACACCGGCGACCGGACCACCGCGATGGACGAGGGCACCGCCGAGTTCTTCGACGGCGCCACCCGCGACGACGGCATACGGGTGCGCCGCTCGCTCGTCCAGGGCGTCATCGACGACACCGCCTCCGGCGGCCCGCGCATGACGGTGGACCAGCTGCTCCACGCCACGTACGACGGCGACGGCTTCCGCTTCTACGACTACGCCGGCACCTTCTTCGAGTACCTGTGGCGGGAGCGGCCGAGCGAGCTCCAGGCCATGTACGGCTTCCTGCGCGCCGGTGACGTGACCGGATTCGACGCCTGGCGCAACCGGCTCGGCGCCGACCCGGCCGTACAGCGTGCGTACGACGCCTTCCTCGACGCCCAGATCGCGATCGTCGACCAGCTGTACGTGCCCGCGACGACCTTCCAGCCGACCGGGACGCTCACGCACGGCACCGCGGAGCAGGTACGGGCGGCGCTCGCCACGGCCTCGGGCACCGCACCGCAGTGCGCCGACACCGGCGACACCGGCACCAACCGGCGCTTCGTGTGCGGCGGCAGCCTGACGACGGCGACGGCCGACGCGGCCAACGGCGACACGGTGTTCCGGGACTTCACGGCCGCGGCCGACCGCACCCTGATCGAGGCGGCACTCCCCGGCGGAACGAACTTCACGGACATGAACTGCTGGTTCGGCCCGGTCAGGGCGACGGGAACGACGGCGACGGCGGCGTACAGCTGCGAGGGCCCGCTGCGGGGCTGATCGGACGCCTCGGCTCGGACTCCCCGGCGGCTGCGGAAGCGTCGACGGAGGCTGTGGCGGAGGCGGTCGGGCGATATCCGGCCGCCAAGGATGTGAACAAGCCAAAGGGACATGACGGGGTGGTGAACCTGTCATGAACTTGCAAGGTTGGGATCGCGCGACGCACCACCAGTACGGCCCATGCCCACCGTTCACTTCCTGACCGGAGGTCCCATCATGGCCACTGCAACGAGAACCGGCACGACGCGCCTCTCCCGCCTCCTCGGCACGCTCGCCCTGGGCGTCGGCGTGAGCGCCGCCTTCGTCACGCCCGCCTCGGCGGCGTCCTCCGCCTCACCGACGTCCGACGGGGCGTCCGTGACCAGCGTGAAGAGCGTTGCCGCCGACTACCCCTGTTACGGCATCGCGGTCAGCGGCGCCTGGAGCTGCTTCCAGCCGTACGGCGAGCATCTGTACACCTGCGACACGGCGGCCGACGGCCACCATCCGGGCACCTGGTACCGCATCAACGGCGGCACCTGGCGCAACGTGCAGTACAACCTCGGCAACGGCAACTGCGCCGACCTCAACCTCTCCATCGGAGAGAGCGGATACATCGACATCCAGGCCTGCAACTACGAGGGCAGCACGGCGCTGGCCTGCAGCGGCGTGCGCCGGGTCACCGCCAACGGCTGACCCGCCGGGTGACGCACCAGTCGCGGGGGGGGGGTGCGGCTATGATAGGTGGGGGCCGGGGGTCTGGT
>NZ_JBHXFE010000006.1:158049-197538 GCF_042722475.1 Streptomyces sp. NPDC127092 | reverse complement strand
GACAAGGAAGGGGAAAGCGTGGTGTTGGCGGACGAAGGGGTGGACCGGGTCACGAAAAAAGGCTAACCCGCGGGTGAACACACGGCACGCGCCCCCGCACGCTCACGGCGTGCGGGGCCGCGGTGTCCGCGCCTACCGCGACCGGCGGCCGGCCGCCGAACCGAAGCCCAGCCACGTGTGGCGGTTGCCCCACCAGCACCAGCCGACCTTCGGCGCGTCGCGCCGCTCGCGGCCGTCGCGGCCCGTGCCGTTGCTGATCCAGATCGCGGGCGTACGGGCGTCGTACGCGCCGTTCGGCTTGCGCAGCCGGGAGCCGATGGTCATGAAGCAGCGGTTGCGCTCCAGCGCCTCGGGCTGCTGGAGCACCCAGTGGATGCCCTCGGCGAGCGTGAGCGGGCTGCGCCCGTCCTTCTCGATCGCCGGAAGCGCCTCCTCCGGACTCCAGTTGGCCATGTGGTCGCCGCGGTCGAGCCCGGTGACGAGGTAGAGCGGGGAGTCGGGCAGCTCGACGGTGTACGGCGCGAAGTCGTCCACGTCCGGCATGTCGACGACGACGAACCCGGGCTTGTCGTCGCGCCGGAGCAGCGGCGCGAGGGCGGAGGCGGGCACGCGGCCGGGGTGCACGGCGAGCAGCGCTCCGCCGCCGTCGAGGTCGGTCCCGGCGTTCGCGGCGAAGGCGCGGAGCTCGTCGGCGGTCAGTCCCGCGAGCTCGTGCACGCCGAGTTCGATCAGCTTCTCGGCCTGGGCGGCGAGGGTCGGCAGCGGGGCGAGGGCGTCGGTCAAGGTACTCCTAGGTCGTCCGGTGGTCGGCCTGGAGTCGAACGAGAGGCGGGGCGGGATTGTTCCCGCCCCCGACCGCTGTTGCCGGCTGCCTCCCGCTACTTCCAGGTGACGAGCGTCTTGTCGCTGTCGTCCACCCACTTCACGTCCTTCGGAGTGCCACCGCCGGTGTCCGTGAGGAAGATGTCGCAGCCTTCTACCGTCCCGCCCTTGGGTACCTTGTCGAAGTCCGTGCCCGACTCGCACTTCTCGAAGGTGCGGACGTCGAAGGGGTCGTCCGGGTTGCCGGTCGAGTCGAGCGACGGCAGCACGTCGAGCTGGGTCAGCGGCCCGTCGTCCCCGTGCACCTCGAAGTCGCCCGTCCACCTCACCTTCTCGTCCTGCGTCTTGATGTAGCTGTAGCGCAGGTAGTACGGCGTTCGGCCGGCGTACTGGGAAGAGTCCTTCAACTGGGCCAGGTCCGCCGCCGTACCCGCCTCCAGCGCCAGGACGGTCACGTCGACATGATGCCCCTTGGCCACCTCGACGCTCGCGGACTGCCCGATGCTCCGTTCCTCGCCGGAGGAGGAGCAGGCGGTGAGAGCGAGCACGGGGAGGAGGGCGAAGGCGGCGAGGGCGGCGGTACGAGTGGCCGGGTGTGGCGTCGTCGTCATGCAGGAGAGGATAGCGAGACTATCCTCTCCGCAGAGCGTGGTTTCCGGCCAGCTCGCACCACACCGTCTTCCCGTACGGCCCCTGCTCGACGCCCCACCGCAACGCCACCGCCTCCACGAGCGCGAGGCCCCGGCCCGATTCCGCCGCGTCCGTGACCTCCCGGAGCACGGGCCAGACCCGCGGATCCGGATCCGTCACCGCGAGCCGGGTCCGCCCGTCGGCCGCGGCCGTGACGCGGACGGTGACCGGGGTGCCCTCGCCCACGTGCTGGATGACGTTGGTCAGCAACTCGGCGGCGCAGAGCCGGAGATCGCCGCCGCTGAGCATGCGCCGTACCTCCGGAACGGCCTTGGGCAGCGCGACCAGCTCCACGACGAGGGGCAGGATCACGCGCCCTCCGCCGCCTTGCGCAGCACCTCGGAGAGGTGGCGTGCGGTCGCCACGTTGCAGTTGCCGAGCGCGACGAGCGGAGGCCGGACCGCCGTACCGGCGAGGGTGAGCGGATCCACCCCGAGGGAGGGCAGGGTGATGCCGTGAGCTGCGAGAGCGGCACGGAGGGCGTCGACGTCGCGCCTGATGTCCTGGATCATCCGGGACTCCACCTTTCGTTGCGTGCGGTGACGAACCCCTCACACGCTGCCGCCCCGGGCCCTACCGTTGGAAGCGTTTCCCGCTCCACGAAGCAAGGTGCGAAAGGCGGTCAACGGTGGCTGCGCGCAAGGAGATCGACGGCTCGGCGAGCGTTCCGGAGTTCTACGGGAAGGAGCTCCGCTTCAAGAGGGAGGAGGCGGGGCTGACGCTGGAGAAGCTGGTGGAGGGCAGTTTCTACGGGGTCAGCTATCTCAGCGAGATCGAACGGGGCCAACGGAGCATGCCGTTGGACTTGGCCCGCCATGTGGACCGGGTGCTGAGAACGGACGGCTTCTTCGAGCGCCGCTGCGAAGAGGTCCGCAAGGCCAAGAAGGGCGCGCATGCCGCGTACTTCGCCCCGATCGCGGAGGCGGAGACGCGGGCGCTGGTGATCGAGCGGTGGAGCAACGCGCTGATTCCTGGACTGCTCCAGACAGCTACGTACGCGCGGGCGCTCATCCGCTCCACCCACCCCTGGGAGGCCCCGGAAGGGGTCCAGGCCAAGATCGACGCACGTCTGAAGCGGGCGGCGATCTTCGAGGCTCCGACGAGGCCGGACTACTGGGTGATCCTCCACGAGTCGGTGGTCCGCAACTTCACCATCTCGCCTGTGGAAATGGCCGAGCAGCTCGACCACATCGCCACCCTCGTACGTCAGGGCCTCGTTTCGTTGCAGATCCTTCCGCGGAACGTCCCGACGCAGCCCTTCATGGAGCTGTCGATGATGTTCATGGAGTTCGACGACGCCCCGCCGCTGATGTACACGGAGGGTCCGTACCACGGCCTGACGATCGACGATCCGAGTCTCGTGAAGCCGTACCGCAGGGCATACGATCGGCTGAGGGCCGCCGCCTTGCCGCCGGAGGCGTCCCTCGCCCTGATCGAAGAAGCGGCTGAGGACTACAGACATGGCCAGCAACGCCCTTGATCTGACCGTCGCAGTCTGGCACAAGAGCAGCTACAGCAACGGCGACGGCGGCAACTGCATCGAAGTGGCCGAGGGGTACGCCTGCTGGCGGAAGAGCAGCTACAGCAACGGCGACGGCGGCGAGTGCGTCGAGGTCGCCGACCACGTCCCCGGTCTCGTCCCCGTCCGTGACTCCAAGCGTCCCGACGGCCCCGTCCTCGTCCTCACCGCCGCCGCCTGGGCGCCGTTCATCGAGGCCGTCAAGGCGTGACTCCGCCGCCTCGCGGGTGACGGCTTGTCGGCCGTGTGCCGCAGGCCGACGCGTGTTGTCGGCCCTGCCCCGCAGGCCGGGGCCATGCTCGGTGCGTTTCTCCCCCACTCACCGAAGGATGGCCCATGCGATCTGTTGGGAACGTGCGAAGACGAGCCGCCTCCCTCTGCCTCGCGGCTCTCGCGGCCCTCGCGGCCCTCGCCGCGCCCGCGCAGGCGAACCCGCAGGCGAACCCGCAGGCGGACGGGGAACGGCGGGCGGCACTGCTCGGCGCTGCCATCACGCCTGGGCCCGTGGTCGCCTGGGGCGCGGGGAGCGGCGGACAGCTGGGCAACGGCGAGACGGTCGACAGCACGACCCCGGTCCGTACGCTGCGCATGCGGCGGACCATCGCCGTCGACGGCGGGAGCAACTTCTCCGTGGCCCTGCGCACGGACGGCACCGTGTGGGCGTGGGGCGTCAACAACGAGGGCCAGCTGGGTGACGGTACGACCGCCAACAGCAGCAGGCCGGTGCAGGTGTGCGCGGTCGGGGAGACCGCCCCGTGCCGCACTCCGCTCACGGACGTGGTCGCCCTCACGGCCGGCGCGTTCCACACCCTGGCCCTGCGGTCCGACGGGTCCGTCGTGGCCTGGGGCAGCAACGACTACGGGCAGCTCGGCAACGGCACTTCCGCCGACAGCACCACCCCTGTCCAGGTGTGTGCGGTGGGCCAGACCGCGCCCTGCGGCACCTTCCTCACCGGGATCACCGACCTCGGCGCCGGCGCCTGGCACAGCCTGGTCGTGGGCTCCGACAGGACCGTACGCAGCTGGGGTCTGAACTCCTCCGGCCAACTCGGCGACGGCACGGACGTGTTCCAGCGGGAGACGCCGGTCCAGACTGCCCTGACGGGCGTGGGGACCGTGGCGGGGGGCCTGTCGCACAGCCTGGCGCTCATGACCGACAGCACGGTCCGCGCATGGGGCCACAACGCCTTCGGGCAGCTCGGTGACGGGACGACGGTCAGCACCAACACGCCCGTTCAGGTGTGCGCGCCGGGCCAGACCGCGCCCTGTGCCACGTTCCTCACCAGCGTGAACCAGATCGCGGCGGGCAGTGCGCACAGCGTGGCGCTCGGCCAGGACCAGACGGTCCTCGGGTGGGGCGACAACCGCGTCGGGCAGCTCGGCGACGGCACGTTCGCCAACCAGACGCAGACGACGCCCGTCCGGGCCTGCGCGCCGGGGGCGACGGCGCCCTGCGGTGGCAACGTGCTCGACACCGCCATCACCATCGCCGCCGACGGCGAGCACACCCTCGCCATCCAGTCCGACACCAGCGCGCTGAGCTGGGGCTCCAACCTGGCCGGCCAGCTCGGCGACGGCACCACGGTCAACCGCGCGATCCCGGTCCAGGTCTGCTCGGGCCGCCGGCCCGCCCCCTGCGCGGAACCCCTGACGAGCGTGTTCGCGATCGCCGCGGGCGGCGCCCACAGCCTGGCCACCCACGGCTGAGCACGGCGGGGGCATTGCCGTACGGCGCGGCCGGACAGCTGTCCCGCACGAGTTCGTGCGGGACAGCTGATCACCACGGGACCAGGTCCATGCCGTGGTCGACCCAGTCCGCGAAGGACACGGGCCGGCCGTGCAGCTTCAACGGCAGGATCAGATCGCAGGTGGCGCGGCTGTCGAACCACATCTCGCCGCGGTGCGGACCGGTGACCACGAGCAGGGTGCTGAAGCCGCAGCCGCCCTCCTGGAGGTAGACGGCTCCCGCCGTCTTCCGCTCCTCCAGCACTCCGCACTCGTCGTCCCACGCCGCCCAGGCCTCCTCGTCCTCACGCGGGGGCTCGCGGTCGCCGAGCTCGTCGTCGTACGCGGCGTACGAGTCGGGGTGCGGGAAGGGCACGGACAGCAGGTCGTAGTTGGTGTCGGTGTCGCCGTGCCAGCCCCAGCCCTGCGGGCCCTTGAAGAGGTGCTTCATCTTGCCGCCGGCGCTGTGCCGCAGCAGGTGGTCCCGGTACTCGACCGGGAAGGTGATGCCCAGATCCGCCTCGGCCTCGCGGACCTCCGCCTCGGAGAACGGCGGAGGGACGGAGCCCGGGTGGTCCCGCCACCAGGGCGGCGGGCCGATGTGGCCGTGGCGGTGTCCCGACAGCAGGCGGCGGTACTCGGCGTTCCAGTCGGTGGTCATGGTGACCGAGAGCGTACCTTCTGCCCATGGTCTGGTTCTGGGTCGGCGAGTCCGACGAGGTGGACGCCGTCGAGGAGTTGCCGGAGTCGGGGCGCCGTTTCGTGCGGGCGCTGCGGGAGCGTGCGGTGACCTGGCCCGGTGACCCGGACGACACGTTCGTGCTGCGGCCGGAGGAGACGGGGTTCGGGCATCTGCTGGCCGTCGTACAGGCGGGCTCGGACGTCTTCGGGGCGTTCTTCGACGAGCAGGGCGGGGTGTACGGCGCCGAGCTGCACAACCAGATGTACATCCCGCTGCACGGCAGCCCTGCGGCGGGCGGATTCCGCACGGCCGGGTCCGCCGCGCGCTGCGCCGAGCGCACGGCGGACTGGTTCGAAGGGCTGCTGCGCAGCCGGGGTGGTGCGGAACCGGCGTGAGCGGGGCGGCGTCCCTCCGGGAGTCCGCAAGATCGACTCCGACGGAGGACCGACGTGACCGGTACGGCCGCCCGCTATCTCTACCTCACGCGGCACGGTGAGGCCACGCCGGACGAGAGCGGGCTGACCGAGGCCGGTCGCCGGCAGGCCGCACTGCTCGGGGAGCGGCTGCGCGGGGTCCCGCTGGCGGCGGTCCATCACGGGCCGCTGGCGCGGGCCGAGCAGACCGCGCGGCTGGTGGGCGAACGGCTCGACGGCGTACCGGTGCGGCGCTCGGAGGCGGCCGGGGACTACGTCCCGTACGTGCCGCTGCGTGAGGAACTGCCGCCGGAGACGGCCGACGCCACGCTCCGGTTCCTGGCCGGGTTCCCGGCCGGGGAGCGCGAGCAGGGGCCCGCGCTCGCGGCCGCGGCGGTCGCGGAGTTCACCGGGCCCGTCGTCGGGGACGAGCCGCGCCACGAGCTCGTCGTCACCCACAACTTCCTCGTCGGCTGGCTCGTCCGCGCCGCCCTCGACGCGCCGCCGTGGCGCTGGCTGGGCATCAACCACGCCAACGCGGCGCTGACCGTCATCCGCTACGCCCCCGGCCGCCCGCCGGCGCTCCTCCTCTTCAACGACACCGGCCACCTCCCCGCCGAACTGCGCTGGACCGGTTTCCCGCCGGAGCTGCACGTCTGAGAGATTTCCGTGCGGGGGCCGGAAAGGGGTGGGCGTTGGAGTTCGGTGTTTCGCTGCCGGGGTACGGGCGGCGGCCGTCGGTGCGGCGGCTGGCGCCGCACCGGCGCCGGTCGAGGTGGAAGTCGCTTGGCGAGCTCTTCCTCGTCCGTTTCCTGGTGTCGCTGCCGGAGGATCCCGTCGAGGCGTTCGGGGCGCTGTTCGAGCCGTTCCAGAAGGCCTTCCGGCTGCTGAAGCGGCTCCTCGCGGGACCGGCGATGCGCGGCGGCTGGGACAGCGACGCGGGGCGGCTCGTCCTGGCGGTGCACGCCGCGCACTGGGAGAGGGACGCGCTGCGGGCGGATCAGGCGGACCTCCTGCTGGAGGTCGCGGACGGCGGGGTCGCCGTACGGACCGACTGGCAGGAGCCGTCGCAGGCGGTGTCCCGCCGGCACGCGGGCGTACGGGCCACACCGTGGCCGCGGCGGCTGCGGCGGCGGGTGGACATCGCCTTCCCGGACGACTCCTGGCTGACCGTCCGCGCGTCCCAGGCCGCGTCAGCCGACCGCGTCCGGGCGCTGCTTTCCGCCTGACGACGTACCTTTCCCGGGTGAGCAGCAGCTTTCAGACGATCGTGGATCTCGACGCGACCGCCGACGACGCCGTCGCGCACGGCGAGCGGGTGACGGCGTGGCTCGTGGACCAGGGGATCGTACGGGCGGGTGACCTCGGGCCCGGGCCGCGGTGGGAGCGGGCCACCGGCTCGCGGGAGGCGGGCGGGAGCGACGGGCTGACCGTCGTCACCGGACGGACGGTGTTCTTCTCGCCGCAGCACGGCGGGCCGCCGGTCTGCCCGTCCTGCACGAGCGTCTTCGACGCGACGCACCGCGAGGCGTTCTCGCCGGCCATGGACGCGTGGTGGGCGACGGGCGAGGCCGAGGTGACGTGCCCGGGCCCGGGGTGCGGGCGGGCGGTGCCGCTGGCGGCGTGGCAGTGGCCGGGGAACGGGCTCGCCTTCGCGTACCTGGGCCTCGAGTTCCGGAACGGACCCGCGCTGCTGCCGGAGTTCGTCGCGGAGGTGGAGCGGGTGCTGGGACACCGGACGCGGTTCGTACGGGGCCGGATCTAGGGCGCGCGCTTCATCGGGAGGCGCCCGTGGCGGCGCGGCTTGGGCCGGGTGTGCCCCCGGCCGCTACCCCCGTACGCCCTTCACCGCCCAGGCGCGCGCGGTGAGTTCGACCGAGCCGTCCGGCTCGCGGGGGACGGTTTCCGCCAGCGCGGTACGGACGCGGTCGCGGTCGCCCGGGGTGAGGGAGGCGACGTAGCCGGGGGCCGGGCCCTGGCCGGTCAGGAACGGGTCCCAGAAGTCGGCGAAGACGGCGAAGACGGTGGGGACGTCGAGCGGTGCGGTCGTGACCTCGGCCAGGCCCGCCTCCGTCCACAGGCTGTGCAGGCGTTCGGGACGGCAGAGCGTCCCGAAGCGCCGGCCCTCGTCGAGGGCGACGGCCGCGGCCGGGTCGACGGTCGCGACCGCGTCCCAGAAGCGGCGCAGGAAGCCCATGCCGTCGGCGTAGTCCCACACGTACGCGGCGACCGTGCCGCCGTCGGGGCGGACCGCGCGGACCAGCTCGGCGGCACCGGCGGCCGGGTCCGGCAGGAAGTTCAGGGTCAGTCCGCTGACGGCCGCGTCCCAGGCGGCGTCGCGCACGGGCAGCGCCGTCGCGTCGGCCACGACGAAGGAGGCCGTGGCGGTGGCGCGGGCCGCGCGGACGAAGGGTTCCGACAGGTCGAGGCCCAGGAAGGCGCGGGGGCGGCAGCGTTCCGCCACCGCGACGGACAGGGCGCCGGTGCCGCAGCCCACGTCCAGCCAGCGCAGGCCCTCCGCCGGATCGAGCCACTCCGTGAAGCGGACCGCGACGAGCCGGCTCCAGCGACCCATGTACCGCTCGTACGCCGGACCGGACTCCCACGCGTCCATGACGTGGTCCAGGCCGTGGGCCAGGCCCTCGTCCATGCCCTTGTCCATGGCGCCACCTCTCGCCACCTCTCAGTCCAGCGTCTCCTCCTTCCCCGGTGTCAGCCAGCGCAGCCGCCCGGTCAGGGCCGGGTCCGCGGCGAAGGCGGCCGAGATGCGGGCCGGGTCCTCCGCGAGGTGGGCCCAGGAGTCGAAGTGGAGCGGGACCACGCGGCGGGCGCCGAGGGTACGGGCGAGGGCGGCGCCCTCGGTGGCCGAGAGGGAGAAGGCGCGGTCGCCGGTGGACGGGAAGTGGGCGTCGCCGAAGTGCAGGAACGCCGTGTCCAGCGCGAAGCGCGCGCCGATCTCCGCCAGGGCGTCGTGGCGGACGGTGTCGCCGGAGACGTAGAGCGTGCCGCCGTCACCGGTCTCGACGACGAAGCCGGTGACCGGGCCCGTCGCCTGTTCCGTGCCCTCGGGGCCGTGGCGGGCCGGGGTCGCGGTGACGGTGATCGTCGTGGAGCCGGCGGTGACGGTACGGCTCTCCCACGGCGCCAGGCCCTCGGCGGCGCCCCCGAGCCGGGCGGCGGCCTCCGGGGTGGTGAGGACGCGGCCGGCGCGGGCGAGGACCTCGCGGCCGGCGTGGTCCAGGTTGTCGAAGTGCTGGTCGTGCGAGAGCAGCACCAGGTCGACGGGCGGCAGCTCGTCGGCCGCGAGGGCGGGGCCCGCGGTGCGGTGGAGGGGCCGGGCCGCCGGGTAGTCGGCGGGGGCCTCGTCGAAGGCGGGGTCGGTGAGGACGGTCAGGTCACCGATGCGCAGGAGCACGGTGGCGGTGCCGATGTAGGTGGCGGTGACGGTGAGGGTCATGGTTCGCGCGCCTCCAGTGCGGGGTTCCGACAGGACAGGCAGGGCAGGGCAGGGCCAAGGGAAAACTAAACCGTTTGGTTCAGCGCGGTCAACTGTACGGTTCAGTCGGGAAGTTGAACCGGTCGGTCCGGTCGTCCGTATACTCGGCGCATGGGCACCCAGGACGTCCTCGACGCGTACGGCATCCCCGTCATTCCCGACCCGGCGGACGCCGCCGGCCGCAAGCGCCGCTCGATCACCGACGCCGCGCTCGCCGAGTTCCTCGCCGAGGGCTACTCCGCGGCCTCCATGGACGCGATCACCCAGCGCTCCGGCGTCTCCAAGGCCACCATCTACAAGCACTTCGGCAGCAAGGAACGGCTCTTCCTCGCCGTCGTCGGCGGCGTCCTCGCCCAGAGCTACGCCGACGCCGAGCCCGCCGACGCCGCCCTCGCCGACATCGGCCACGAGGCCGGCGCAGGCTCGGACTCCGGCACCGGCACCGGCACCGGCACCGGCACCGGCCGGCTGCGCGTCGCGCTCGTCCGCTTCACCACCGACTGGGCCCGGGTGCTCCTGCGGCCCGACATCATGGCGCTGCGCCGCCTCGTCATCGGCGAGATCGACCGCTTCCCGCAGCTCGGACAGCTCTGGTACCGGGTGACGTACGACCGCTGCAACCGGCCGCTCGTCGACGCCCTGGCCGCGCTCCACGACCGCGGCGTCCTCGACGTCCCCGACCCCGAGCTCGCCGCCCGCCAGCTCCTCGCCACGACCGTCGGCGTGCCGCAGCTCGTGCACACCTTCGCGCCCGGCACGGAGCCGGACGAGGACGAGCTCGCGCGGGTGGCAGGCTCCGGTGTGGACCTGTTCCTGGCCGGATACGGGCGCAAGTGACCGCGGCGGCGGAATACGATCGGGCCGTCGGCGGCTGACCACAGCTGACGACGGCAACATCCTCAGTCGAAGGAGAGATTCCTCATGGCGCAGGTCGCGCTCAAGGGCAACCCCGTTACGGTCGACGGCATCCTGCCCGCCGCGGGCAGCCAGGCTCCCGCGTTCACCCTGGTCGGCGAGGGTCTCGCGGACAAGACGCTGAAGGACTTCGAGGGCAAGCGCAAGGTCCTCAACATCTTCCCGAGCGTGGACACGCCCACCTGTGCCGCGTCGGTGCGCGCCTTCAACGCGAAGGCCGCCGAGCTGGACAACACCGTGGTGCTCTGCATCTCCGCGGACCTGCCCTTCGCCCAGGCCCGCTTCTGCGGCGCCGAGGGCCTGGAGAACGTGCAGAGCCTCTCCACCCTGCGAGGCCGCGAGTTCCACACCGACTACGGCGTCTCCATCGTCGACGGCCCGCTGGCCGGCCTGACCGCCCGCGCCGTCGTCGTCCTCGACGCGGACGACAAGGTCCTCCACACGGAGCTCGTCAACGAGATCTCCGAGGAGCCGAACTACGAGGCCGCCCTCGCCGCCCTGAAGTAAGCGGTCCGACGCCGGCCGGCGCCCCGGCGCCGGCCTGTGGCACGTACCTCACCTCGCGCACGCGCGGCCCGAAGGCCCGCCCGGCAGCACCGTCGCCGGGCGGGCCTTCGCGGTCTCCAGAACCTTGTGTTCCCGGCGTGCGGGAGCGCTCCGGCGGCCCCCGTGCCTACCATCGGGCCATGCGACGCAACAGCGGCCCGGGCCTCGGGCCCGGCCCGGCCTCCCGCTCCCGCTTCGGCTCCCGCTCCGGCTCCGGCTCCTGCCTCTCCCTCTGGTCGAAGAACTCCTTCCTCTCCATCGGGTCGGTCGGGTCCTTCATGTCCATCGGGTCCGTCGGCTCCGCCTTCTCCATCGGGTCCGTCGGCTCCTTCCTCGGCGTCGGCTCCCTGCTCTCGGCCCGCTCGGTGCTCGCCGTCATGTCCTGGCGGTCGTCCCGCGCGGTCATGAGCTCCCGCAGTCACCGACGGGGGTCACCGCCACCACGTCCGTGACCGGGATGTCGACCGTACGGCCCCGGACGCTCAGGGCCAGGGCGCCGCTGCCCCGGGTGAGTTCCCCGCACCACGTGCCCGCGGACGTCGTCACCGCGACGGCCGGGGCCGTCGCCGCGCCCTCCCCCGCCTCGCTCTCCGGAGCCGGCCACCACGCGCTCGTCGCGGCGAGGGCCGTCAGGAGGACCGTGACGAACGTCAGGACCAGGCCGGTGCGCAGACGGCGCGCGGCACGCGCCGGATCGTCGGGGGTCCCGGAGTGCGGCCAGGCGGTGCGGCCGACGAGGTAGACCGCCAGGATCGCGACGAACAGGGCGAGCAGGACCAGGACGCCCGCCACGATCTCGACGCCGCGCGGGGCCGTGGAGCCGGAGCCGCCCGACTTCAGCGCGCCGCACAGGCCGACGAAGCCCAGGGCAGCCAGTTGGAGCGTCAGCCAGCCGCGGGCCGAGGCCCGAACTCCTTGCACGTCACCGTCACCGGCGTCACTCGCGGCCGCGTCGCTCATGGCCGTAAGGATGCCGACGCACCGGCCCGGCAGGCGTGGTGCCACGCCGGGGGAGAGACTGAAGGGGTAGCGCGGCCGCCGGACAGGGGTGCCCTGAGGAGTGGACATGGGCGGCACTGGCACTGTGGTGGAGGCCCTGCGCGAGCAGCTGCGGGGCGACGTGATCGGACCCGAGGACCCCGGATACGACGATGCCCGGACGGTCTACAACGCGATGATCGACCGGCGGCCCGCCGCCATCGCGCGGTGCGCCGACGTGACGGACGTACGGATGGCGGTGCGCCACGCCCGTGACACCGGCATGGACCTGGCGGTGCGCGGCGGCGGACACAGCGGCGGCGGCCTGTGCGTGATCGACGGCGCGCTGGTGATCGACCTGTCGGACGGGCTGCGCTGGGTGCGGGTCGACCCCGGGTCCCGTACGGCCATGGTGGGCGGCGGCAGCCAGCTCGGCGACCTCGACCACGAGGCGCACGGCTACGGGCTCGCGACGCCGGCCGGGGTGATGTCGACGACCGGCGTCGGCGGGCTCACGCTCGGCGGCGGACACGGGCATCTGACCCGCGCCTACGGGCTGACGATCGACAACCTGCTCGGCGCGGACGTGGTCCTCGCCGACGGGACGGCCGTCACCGCCTCCGCCGACGAGCACCCTGAGCTCTTCTGGGCGCTGCGCGGCGGTGGCGGCAACTTCGGCATCGTCACCTCCTTCCGGTTCGCGCTGCACCCGGTGGACAACGTCGGGCTCGGCGTCACCCTGTGGGATCCGGAGCACATCGGCGAGGTCCTGCGCTGGTACCGGGACTTCCTGCCGGCGGCCGACGAGAGCCTGAACGGCTTCTTCGCGACGCTGGTGGTGGCGCCGGAGGCGCCGTTCCCGGAGGAGCTCCACCGCAAGAAGATGTGCGGCGTGGTGTGGTGCTCCACGGGAGCGACGGACGAGGAGAACCTGGCGAAGACCTTCGCGCCCGTCGCCGAACCCGCCCGACCCGCCTTCCACTTCGCGGTGCCGACGCCGTACCCGGCGGTCCAGACGATGTTCGACGAACTGATCCCGAAGGGCCTCCAGTGGTACTGGCGCGGTGACTTCTTCGACCGGATCACGGACGAATCGATCGACGTGCACCGCACGTTCCTGGAGAACATCCCGAGCGACCTGTCGACGATGCACCTCTATCCGGTCGACGCCGCCGCCCACCGCCCCGGCCCGATGGACACGGCGTGGGCCTACCGCGACGCGGTCTGGTCGGGCGTGATCGGCGCGATCAGCCCGGACCCGGCCGACGCGGACGCGATCCGCAGCTGGGCCGTCGACTACTGGGAGGCCCTCCACCCCCACTCGATGGGCGGCGCCTACGTCAACTTCCTCGGCCAGGACGAGGGCGGCGACCGGGTCCGTTCGACGTACCGGGGCCACTACGACCGGCTGGCCGAGGTGAAGCGCACGTACGACCCGGACAACGTCTTCCACCACAACCAGAACATCCACCCGGCGAAGCCCTAGTCCACGCCGCTGCCCTCGGGGCCCGCGTCGGCGCACCGCCGACCGGGCCCCGGCCCACCAGGGGCCGCACCTCATCGACCGGGAAGTCCGGAGGAGATTCGGGCTTGCTCCCGGGCTCCCGGTATATACTTAGAGCACTCAGATATACACGGCCCATGCTGGAGGCCTCGTGTCCAAGACCCTGGTCGACATCGACGACGAGATGCTCGCCTTCGCGCAGCGGCAGCTCGGCACCAAGACCAAGCGCGACACCATCAATCGGGCGCTCACCATAGCGGCGGCGATCAGCGCGGAGGACCGCGCCCGGGCGCTCCAGTGGCTCCAGGACAACGCCGAGGACTTCCTCGACTTCGAGTTCCTGGAGGAGCAGGAGCGGTCCGGCCGATGAACTATCTCGCCGACACCTCGGCGGTATGGCGCATCATGCGTCGGCAGATCGGTACACCATGGCCCGAGCGGGTGGCACGAGGGCAAGTTGCCTTGTGCCCTCCCGTCGAGGCCGAGCTGATGCCCGGCCTGCGCAGCGACCGGGACCACGAACCCTTCGTGACCATGCTGAACCAGACCTTCGCCTGGGTTCCCGCCATGGACGACCCCTGGCCGGAGATCATCGCGGTCCAACGCGACCTGGTTCGGATCGGCCATCATCGCGGTCCGTCCCCCATGGACATCCTGATCGCGTTGACAGCGCGGCAGCACCGAATGACTCTCATCCACGTCGACGACGACTTCGGCTCCATCGCCAAAGTGCGCCCCGACATCTCCATGTGCCGGCTCGCCACCCTCTGACTCCCTACCCCACCAGCCGCACCGCCAGCACCACGATCAGCGTGCTCGACGCCAGGGTCGTGGCCAGGCGGCCGCGGGTGCCGGTCAGGGTGCGGCCGAGGAGGGTGCCGCCGGTGGCGAGGAGGAGTTGCCAGCTCGTGGAGGCGGCCAGGGCGGCGAGGACGAAGACGGTGCGCTCGGCGGCGGTGGACGGGGCGTCGGGGCCGGTCGCCAGGATGAGCGCGGCGAAGTAGATCACCGTCATCGGGTTGAGGACCGTGATGCCCAGGAAGGTGAGGTACGCGCGGCCCGGGCCGGGCCCGGCGGTGCCGTCGTCGCGGGAGGCGAGCTCGCCTCCGCGGTAGGCCCGTACGGCCGTCGCCGCCGCCCGTACCGCCAGGACCACCAGGACCACGGCGGAGACCCAGCGCAGCGGGGTCATCACGGGAGTGAGGAGCGGGACGAGGACCGAGCCGCCCGCGACCGCGAGGAGCGCGTAGACGCCGTCCGCGGTGGCGACGCCGAGCGCCGCGGCGGCGCCCGTGCGCCAGCCGGTGCGGGCGGTGACGGCCACCAGATAGGCGCCGACCGCGCCGACGGGGATCGCGATGCCGTAGCCGGCCAGCAGGCCGGCCACCGCCGCGGCGATCACGCGACGAGGGGGATCGCGCCTCCGGGGACGCCGGGCTGCTGCTGTCGGCCGTCACGGAGGACGACGGGACGGCGGCGGCGGGACGGAAGGGAAGAAGTCATGCGCCGCAGCGTGCCGCCGGAGGCCCTCGACCCGCAACGCAATTACGCCCGGCCCCTTCGCCCGGGACCTTCGCGCCGGCCTCCGGCGCCCGGCCCGGCCCGTCGCCCGGCCCACGGAACCCGCGCCCGCGCCTACTTCACGATGACGTTCACCGCCTCCTCGATCCGCGGCATGATCTGCGGCGTCCCCTCCTCCTGGAAGATCGGCGTCGCCTTCTCCACGAACGCCATGAAGTCCGCCTCCGACTCCCAGAAGTCGACCACCCGCCACCCGCCCGACCCGTCGGGCCCCGCCGCGTGCGCGAGGAAGCCCTTGGCGGGCCACCAGGACGCGCCGGTGATCTTCTCGGTGGTCCGCTCGTAGACCTCCTGGGTGCCGCCGGGGATCTCGACGGTGACGATGACGGCCATGGCTGGTGCTCCTGTACGTGAGGGTGCCGGACTCCGATCAGCTCACCAGCCGGTCCCCCGCCCCGCACGGCGACGGCAACCGAACGGACGACGGCGCCCTCGCGCGATGCGGGGGCGCCGTCGTCCGCTGCGTGGCCGGGCCGGGTTCACGCGGCCACGAGCTCACCCGGTCACGGGTCGATGTGGATCTGGCAGGTGTAGTCGCCCGGCGGCAGGCCGTTGACGTTCAGGACGGCCGGGTCCGAGGGGCCGGTGCTGTTGCCGTTGCACGCGATCGTCGACTGGATCTCGCCGGATCCCTGGTCGTCCACCCGTACCAGGAGGTTGGCGAGCGGCGCGTTCGTGAAGGTGGCCGTCGCGCCCGCGGGGACGCTCGAACAGCTGGTGCCGGCGACCACGGTCGCCTGGACGTTCGTCTGGGTCGCGGCGCCGTACCCGGCGGGAGGCGTCGTCTCGTTGACCGTGTAGGTGCCGGGTTCGAGACCCGAGATGCACACCTCGCCGACGGTCGGGTCCTCGTCGGGAGCCGCCATGGTCGTGTCGTCGGTGACGCTGGTGTTGAAGCCGCCCGGGCCGCTCACCGAGAACACCGCGCCGGCGTTGTTGACGAGCCCGCCCTTGGTGCCGTTCTTCACGATCTTCAGCGCCCCGGGCCGCGGGAGCTCGCCGAGGCAGAACGCGACGTGGCTGAGGCCGAAGAACCGGTTGCCGTTCGGGCCCGCGCCGAGCGGGGAGTGAAGGCCGGTGTCGTCCGTGTTGCCGGCGGTCCGGTAGTCGTAGAAGTTGGCGTTGGGACCGCCCTTGACGATGACCCCGAGTGCGGTGAAGTCGCCGTCGAGGTTGAAGTCGAACACCTGACCCTGACTGGTGTTCCGGACGTCGATGTCGAGGTTCCCGCTCAGCCCGGCGGGGGCGGGCGGGGTCAGCGGGGAGAGGTTGACGTTCGTCCCGTCCACCACGGGCTCGTACCGGAACTCGAACGACCCGGGCACGAGCTCCTCGCAGTCCGGGTTGCCCGACACCTGCTGGGGCTGCTCGCCGTCCCCGCTCGGAGGTCCCGGGACCAGCGACTGAGCTGCGGTCGCCAGGCCGGACAGGGGGAGGGCCAGAGCCGTGGCCATGCCGAGAGCGATGAGCGAGGCCCTGCGCATCGTCCTTCTCGGCCGTCTCGCGGTTGTCGTCAGGAAGCTTTTTCCACCTTTCGGTGCCAGACCCCGGCCATCTTGTCGGTCGCGGGGTCCCAGCCGTCGACGAGTATTCGCACGAAAAGGGACGAAAAGTCCGCGCCACACCCTCCCCGTTCCGCCGTGAACGCCGAAAGACGAGAGAAACCCCTCCGATGGCGGGCGCACCGGAGGGGCCTTCTTCGTACTGGTCGGAAAAGTCGGCGGGCCGAGCAGGAGCGGCCGGCTACCTCCCCAGCCGGTAGCGGATCTGCTTCACCAGTTCCTTCAGGTCCGGTGCCCGCAGCAGGCTGTAGTGGTCCGCGGCCAGCTCCACCACCGTCGGCGGGCGGGTCGACCAGCCGGTCGTGCGCTCCAGGAAGGAGTAGTCGTCGCCCTGCGCCTTGAAGATCGTGACCGGGCAGGACACCTGGCGTTCCGTCAGCTCCTGGAAGGTGTAGGTGAAGTCGAAGGTCTTCTCGACGATCGCGATGATCCGGGCGACCAGGTCCGGGTCCAGCGCCGGGAAGCGCTCCGTCACGTACCTCGCGAACGACTCCGCGTCCGTCGCCGGGACGTCCTCCAGGGCGCCCGCGAAGACCGAGTACAGGATCTGCGTGAAGGCCGGGTTGTCGTAGGCCGCGCCGCCGGCCGCCGACTCCGCCCGCACCTTCGGCGAGCCCGGCGCGATCAGGAACAGGTGCTCCACCTGCTCCCCCGCCGCCTCCAGCAGGTGTGCCGACTCGAAGGCGACGCGGGCGCCGAAGGAGTAGCCCCACAGCGTGTACGGGCCGACGGGCTGGCGCCTGCGGATCGCCTCGACGTCGGCGGCGGCCATCTCGCGGATGGTGTCGTACGGGGTCTCGCCGCGGTTGATGCCGTGCGCCTGGACGCCGTAGAACGGGCGGTCCACGCCCGCCTCCTCCGCCAGGAAGCGGAGGTTCATGGTGTAGCCGCCGAGGCCCGGCCAGCAGTAGACCGGCGAGCGGTCGCCGCGCGCGTGCAGCCGGACCAGGCGCGAGGCGGGCGTCGCGGCCGCGCCGTCCACGCGGTGGGCCAGCTTCTCGATCGTCGGCGCCTCGAAGAGGACCTGGAGCGGCAGGCGCGCGTCGGGGAACTCGCGGTTGATCCTCGTGATGAGCGAGACCGCGATGAGCGAGTTGCCGCCGGACTCGAAGAAGTCGTCCTGGACGGAGACCGCCTCGACCTCCTCGTACCGGAGGGCCGCCGCCCAGATCTCCGCCAGCCGCCGCTCGGTGGCCGTGCGGGGCAGGACGTGGGGGCGGCCGTGCAGGCCGGCGTTGACGACGGCGAGCCCGGCGAGCGCCTTGGTGTCGACCTTGCCGTTGGCCGACAGCGGCAGCCGGTCGAGGACCACGACCCGGTTGGGGATCATGTAGTCGGGCAGGTGGTGGACGAGGTCGTCGCGGATCATCTCCGCGGGGCCCTTCATGTGCACGGTGTCCTCGTACATGCCCTCGCTGAGCCGCTGCTCCTCGCTCACCCGGCCGCCGACGAAGAAGTACGAGGGGCCCGTCGGCCGCCCGGCCCCGGTCAGGATCTCGTCCATGCGGCGCGCGGCCGGCAGCGGGTTGCCCGACATGGAGCTGTAGCCGGAGGACATGAACCCGAGGCCGTGGCAGCCGAGTTGGAGGCGCTGCAGGGCGCGTCCCAGGTCGACGTACGCGCGCCAGGGCTCGGTCGTGCGGCTGATCGCCGTGATGCCGAGCGAGGCCCGCTCGTACACCGCCTGGTTGATGGCGATCACGTGCTTCTTCTCGACCAGGGCGTCCGACACGCGGACCAACTCGCCGCCCCGGTAGGCGTACTGCCCGGCCGGCAGGTCGGCGATCCGGCCCGGATGGGCCTGGACGTAGAACTCGACCTCCGGGTCCGTCACCGACCCCTCGTCGTACGGGACGACCTCGAACCACCCGGGATCCACCGGGCGGATGTCCAGGCCCAGGCCCGGCAGGACCTCCTCGAACAGGCCGACCATGTGGCCGGTCTCGATCTCCAGGACCTCGCGGATGTTGTTCTTGTAGACCGGCTCGATCGCCTCCCACTTGCCCCGGAAGGTGACGCGGACGCACGGCTCCCCCTCGGGCGTCCCCGCCTCCATCAGGTGCAGCTGGTGGTGCACCGGGTGGTAGTAGTACGTGCCGGGCTCCAGGCCCGCGATGCCGCGCAGCTCCACGTACAGCTGGGTCGCGTAGAGCGCGCCCGGCGAGGCGTAGCCGTACTTCGGGAGCAGGCGCTCCTCGCTGAGGAACTGGCCGAACCAGCGCAGGATCTCCCCCAGGTCGCCGGCGGTCAGGCTGCCGATCGCGCGGGAGCCGATGGCCTCGGGGCGTCGGGACAGGGCGGCCAGGACGTCGGCGCGGGTCACCGGGCCGCCGTCGTAGAAACGGTAGGTCTTGCGGGCGAAGACGGTGCGGCGCATCTGCTCGGTGGGCGTGCGGCCGGGCAGCTCGACGACGGGCCGGCCGGCCAGCTCGGCGGCGTCGAGGGTGCCCGCGTCGGACAGCTGGGCCTTGACCTGGAGCTTGGACTCCTTGGACTGGTGGTGGGCGCCGTGGTTGCCCTGGTCCATCAGGGCGGCTTCCTTCGGGGACAGCTCGACGCAGGCGACCAGGTTCTGGAAGCCGGTGCGCGGCTCGTCCTTGACGATGACGGCGGCGTTCTTGACCCAGTCGTGGTTCTCGATGGCGAGCGCGATCTCGTCCAGCTCGACGCGGAAGCCGCGCAGCTTGATCTGGTTGTCCGCCCGGCCCCCGAAGTGCACGGTGCCGTCCTCGTCGATCGTGGCCAGGTCCCCGGTGCGGTAGAGGCGTTCGCCGGTCTCGGAGACCACGAACTTCTCGGCCGTGAGCTCGGGTCGGTCCAGGTACCCCCGCGCGACCTGGACGCCGCCGACGCACAGTTCTCCGTCGCGTATGTGGAAGGTGGTGTCGTACGCGGGTCTGCCGATGGGTATCGCGGGCGGGCCGTCGGCGACGCGGGCCCGGTCGACGGTGTGCGAGGAGGCGTTGATGGTGCACTCGGTGGGGCCGTACAGGTTGACGAGCTCCGCCCCGGGCAGCTCGGCGAGGAGCCGGCCGGCCAGGTTGCGGGAGAGGATCTCGCCGCCCGAGTAGACCCGGCGCAGGCTGGTGCAGGTGCCGAGGCGCTCGGTGTCGACGAGGGCCTGGAGCAGCGTCGGCACGCACTGGAGCATGGTGGCGCCGTGCCGCCGCACGGTGTCGATCAGGCCCTCGGGATCGCGGTACACGCCGGGCGGGCCCATGGCGACGCGGGCGCCGACGGCCGGGGCGAGGATCTCCCACTGGGCGGCGTCGAAGCTCATCGGCGTCTTCTGGACGACGGTCTCGCCGGGGCCGAGCCGGTGCTCGCCGGCCATCCAGCGCATCTGGGCGACGATCGAGCGGTGCTCGACCATCACGCCCTTGGGCCGGCCGGTGGAGCCGGAGGTGTAGATGACGTACGCCAGCTGTTCCGGGCTCGGCTCGGGTTCGGTGATCGGCCGCTGGTCGCCTCCGGTGCGCCAGGCGTGCTGCACGGCGTCCTTGAGGGTGACGACGGTGGTGCCGGGCGGGGCGAGCTCGGTGACGCGGTCGCGGAAGCGTTCCTGGGTGAAGACGAGCCGGGCGCCGCTGTCCTCGATCATGTAGCGCAGCCGCTCCTCGGGGTACTCCGGGGAGAGCGGCACGTACGCGCCTCCGGACAGCACCACGCCCCACGTGCCGATCACCAGTTCGAGTGCGGGTTCGACGTGGACGCCGACACGGTCGTCGGCGCTGACGCCGAGGGTGCGGAGGTACGCGGCGAGGACGGCGGCGCCCTCGTGGAGCTCGCGGAAGGAGAGGGTGTCGTCCTCGAAGACGACGGCCGTGTCGTCGGGCCGCGCTTCTGCCTGGGCGCGGAGGAGCCGGTCGAGCGTGGGCATGGGAGTCCTCTTCGTGGGTGAAAGGGGCGGGCCCCGGTCCTCGGGGACCGGGGCCCGCCGCCCTCAGCGGTAGATGAGCAGTTCCTGCTCCGTCGCACCCGTCAGCTCGTAGCGGGTGCGGACCAGGGGGCGGCCCGCGTAGATGCGGATCAGGGTGGCCGCGTCGCCGTGGAAGCGGGCCGGGGCCCGGCCCTCGATCTCGTTGCCGAGATCGACCTCGCGGGCCCGGTCCGCGAGGACGCCGACCAGGCGCGGGGTCTCCCGCCTGCGGCTGGTGACGGAGAGCAGCGGCAGGGCCAGGTCCAGGGCCTCGCCGCAGTACGCGCCGGGCTCGCCGAAGGCCTCGCGCACGTCTCCGGCGTGCACCCACTCGCCGAGCGCGACCGCGTCGAGCCGGCCGTCCTCGTGGCCGGCGATGACCGGCCCGGCCTCGGTGAAGCCGCGCTCCAGCTCGTCCAGGACCCGGCCGAGTGGCCAGTCCTCGCGTTCGGCCACGTCACAGGCGTTG
Organism: Streptomyces sp. NPDC127092; assembly: GCF_042722475.1. Lineage (NCBI taxonomy): Bacteria > Bacillati > Actinomycetota > Actinomycetes > Kitasatosporales > Streptomycetaceae > Streptomyces > Streptomyces sp. NPDC127092. The sequence continues at coordinate 176,717 of NZ_JBHXFE010000006.1, read as the reverse complement.
GCCTCGGGCAGGAACACGCCCTCCTCCAGCCGGCCCTCGACGATCCGCACGAGCGCCGCGCCGCAGTGGGCGATCACCTGCCGGACCGTCCAGCCGGGGCACGCGGTGCGGAGCTCGTACGCCTCCTCGGGCATGCGCCGCAGCAGCGGCATCAGCAGGTCCCGCTCCGTCTTCAGGAGCCGGTCCGGGAGCCAGGGGTCACGTACGTCGACGGTCGCTTCCGTGTCGGTGTCGTCGGTACACATGCGGCCTCAGTAGCGGTAGTGGTCCGGCTTGTACGGGCCCTCCACCGGGACCCCAATGTAGGCGGCCTGCTCGGGGCGGAGGGTCGTCAGCTTGACGCCGAGGGCGTCGAGGTGGAGGCGGGCGACCTTCTCGTCCAGGTGCTTGGGCAGCGTGTACACGCCGACCGGGTACTCGGCGGTCTTCGTGAACAGCTCGATCTGGGCCAGGGTCTGGTCCGCGAAGGAGTTCGACATCACGAAGGAGGGGTGGCCGGTCGCGTTGCCCAGGTTCAGCAGGCGGCCCTCGGACAGCACGATGACGACCTTGCCGTCCGGGAAGGTCCAGGTGTGGACCTGCGGCTTGACCTCGTCCTTGACGATCCCGGGGATCTTCGCCAGGCCGGCCATGTCGATCTCGTTGTCGAAGTGACCGATGTTGCCCACGATCGCCTGGTGCTTCATGCGGGCGATGTCGGACGCCATGATGATGTCCTTGTTGCCCGTGGTGGTGATGAAGATGTCGGCGGTCTCGACGACGTCCTCCAGGGTGGCGACCTGGTAGCCGTCCATGGCGGCCTGGAGCGCGCAGATCGGGTCGATCTCGGTGACGATGACGCGGGCGCCCTGGCCGCGCAGCGATTCCGCCGAGCCCTTGCCGACGTCGCCGTAGCCGCAGACCACTGCCGTCTTGCCGCCGATGAGGACGTCGGTGGCGCGGTTGATGCCGTCGATCAGCGAGTGGCGGCAGCCGTACTTGTTGTCGAACTTCGACTTCGTCACGGCGTCGTTCACGTTGATCGCCGGGAACAGCAAGGCGCCGTCGCGGTGCATCTCGTAGAGGCGGTGGACGCCGGTGGTGGTCTCCTCGGTGACGCCCTTGATGCCGGCCGCCAGCGCGCCCCAGTCCAGTGTGCTGTTCTGCAACAGGGCGCGGACGACGGCCAGTTCCTCGTTCTCGGCCTCCGGCAGCCTGCCGGTCTTCTGGTACTCCACACCCTTGTGGACGAGGAGCGTGGCGTCACCGCCGTCGTCGAGGATCATGTTCGGGCCGAGGGACGAGGACCGACCATCAGACGCAGCGGGGCCTTCGCCGCCGGGCCAGGTCAGGGCCTGCTCCGTGCACCACCAGTACTCCTCCAGGGTCTCGCCCTTCCAGGCGAAGACCGGGATGCCGGCCGCCGCGATCGCCGCGGCGGCGTGGTCCTGGGTCGAGTAGATGTTGCAGGAGACCCAGCGGACCTGGGCGCCGAGGGCCACCAGGGTCTCGATGAGGACGGCGGTCTGCACGGTCATGTGCAGCGAGCCGGTGATCCGGGCGCCGGCCAGCGGCTGTGCCTCCGCGTACTCCTCGCGGATCGCCATCAGGCCGGGCATCTCGTGCTCGGCGAGGGTGATCTCCTTGCGGCCGAACTCCGCGAGACCGATGTCGGCGACCTTGAAGTCGGTGAATCCGGGGTCCGTGAACTCAGACACGTGCGAGGCTCCTTGAGGCTTGGATCGATCGGTGGATTTCGAGTGCGGCCGTCGACTTGTTGAGCGTGATGTAGTGCAGTCCCGGCGCCCCCTCGGCGAGCAGCCGCTCGCCCATCGCGGTCGCGTGCTCGACGCCGATCCGGTACGCGGCGGCCGGGTCGTCCTTCGCCGCCTCCAGACGGTGCGCCAGGTCCTCGGGGAAGGCCGCGTCCGACAGTTCGGCGAAGCGGCGGATCTGGCGGACGTCGGTGGCGGGCATGATCTCCGGGATGACCGGGGTGTCGCAGCCGGCCGCGGCGAGCCGGTCGCGCAGCCGCAGGTAGTCCTCCGGGTCGAAGAACATCTGGGTGATGGCGTAGTCGGCGCCCGCCCGGCACTTGGCGACGAAGTGCGCGAGGTCGCTGCCCGGGTCCACCGAGCGCGGGTGGCCCTCCGGGAACGCGGCCACGCCGATCCGGAAGTCGCCCAGCGACCGTACGAGCTCGACGAGTTCGTACGCGTACGTGAAGCCTTCCGGGTGCGGCCTCCAGGCGCCGCGCGGATCGCCCGGAGGGTCGCCGCGCAGGACCAGGACGTCCCTCACGCCGGCGTCCGCGTACGCGCCGATGATCGCGCGCAGCTCGGCGACCGAGTGGCCGACGGCGGTCAGGTGCGCCACCGGCCGCAGCGTCGTCTCCGTGACGATCCGCTTCGTCACGTCGATCGTCCGGTCGCGGGACGAGCCGCCCGCGCCGTACGTCACGGAGACGAAGTCCGGGGACAGCGCCTCCACACGCCGGATGGCGTCCCACAGGGTCCGCTCGCCCTTGTCGGTCTTCGGCGGGAAGAACTCGAAGGAGAAGGTGGGGGATTCTTGGGCTTCGGGGCTCACAGGCGTCGGCCTCCCGCGTTGAAGTAGGTCGCTTCGGGGTGGTGGACGACGAAGGCGTCGGTGGACTGCTCGGGGTGCAGCTGGTACTCCTCCGACAGCTCCACGCCGATCCGCCCGGGATCGAGCAGGGCGGCGATCTTGGCCCGGTCCTCCAGGTCGGGGCAGGCGGGGTAGCCGAGGGAGTAGCGGCAGCCCTGGTACTCGGTGCGGAACATGCCGGCCATGGAGGCCGGGTCGGCACCGCCGATGCCCCACTCCGCGCGGACGCGGGAGTGCCAGTACTCGGCCAGGGCCTCGGCCAGCTGCACGGACAGGCCGTGGAGTTCGAGGTAGTCGCGGTAGGAGTCGGCGGCGAACAGCTTCGCCGTCTCCTCGCCGATCCTCGAGCCGACGGTGACGACCTGGAGCGCGACCACGTCGACCTCGCCGGAGTCCTCGGCGCGGAAGTAGTCGGCCAGGCACAGGCGGCGGCCCCGCTGCTGGCGCGGGAAGGAGAAGCGGGTCCGCTCTCCTCCGTCCTCGTCCAGCAGGATCAGGTCCTCGCCCTTGGACACGCACGGGAAGTAGCCGTAGACCACGGCCGCCTCCAGCAGCTGCCTGGTCTGGAGCCGGTCCAGCCAGCCCCGCAGCCGCGGCCGGCCCTCCGACTCGATCGTCTCCCGGTCCTTCAGCCCCCACTGCCCCTTGAACAGCGCGCCCTCGTCCAGCCAGCCCGCGTACTCCGCCAGCTGGATGCCCTTGACGACCCTCGTCCCGAGGAAGGGGGGCTCGGGTACGGGATGGTCGGCGGCCACGTCGGAACGGCCGGCCGGCTCGGGCTCCCGCACCTCGTCGAGGAGCGGGCCCGGGGTGTCCCGCCTGGGCACGCGCCGCTGCTTGAGCTCGGGCAGGGTCGCGCCCGGCACTCCGCGCTTGACCGCCATGAGGGCGTCCATCAGACGCAGGCCCTCGAAGGCGTCGCGGGCGTAGCGGACCTCGCCGTCGTACAGCTCGTGCAGGTCCTGCTCGACGTACGCCCTGGTCAGCGCCGCGCCACCCAGGATCACCGGATACCTGCCGGCCAGACCGCGGCCGTTCAGCTCCTCCAGGTTCTCCTTCATGATCACCGTGGACTTCACCAGCAGCCCTGACATCCCGATCACGTCCGCCCGGTGCTCCTCGGCGGCCTCCAGGATCGCCGACACCGGCTGCTTGATGCCGATGTTGACAACGGTGTAGCCGTTGTTGGACAGGATGATGTCGACGAGGTTCTTGCCGATGTCGTGGACATCGCCGCGGACGGTCGCGAGGACGATCGTGCCCTTCCCCTCGGCGTCCGACTTCTCCATGTGCGGCTCCAGATACGCCACCGCGGTCTTCATCACTTCGGCGGACTGGAGCACGAACGGCAGCTGCATCTGCCCCGAGCCGAACAGCTCGCCGACCGTCTTCATCCCGTCGAGCAGGACCTCGTTGACGATCTCCAGGGCCGGACGCTCCCCGAGCGCCGCGTCCAGGTCGGCCTCCAGGCCGTTCTTCTCGCCGTCGACGATCCGCCGCCTGAGCCGTTCGTCCAGCGGGAGCGCCAGCAGCTCCTCGGCCTTGCCGGCCTTCAGGGACTTCGCCGTCGCGCCCTCGAAGAGTTCGAGGAGGCGCTGCAAGGGGTCGTAGCCGTCCCGGCGCCGGTCGTAGATGAGATCCAGCGCGACCTCGACCTGCTCCGGCTCCAGTCGCGCGATCGGCAGGATCTTCGACGCGTGGACGATCGCCGAGTCCAGGCCCGCCTTCACGCACTCGTCGAGGAAGACGGAGTTCAGGACGATCCGGGCGGCCGGGTTGAGGCCGAAGGAGATGTTGGACAGGCCCAGGGTCGTCTGCACGTCCGGGTGGCGCCGCTTCAGCTCGCGGATCGCCTCGATCGTGGCGATGCCGTCGCCCCGCGACTCCTCCTGACCGGTGCAGATGGTGAAGGTCAGGGTGTCGATGAGGATATCCGACTCGCGGATCCCCCAGTTCCCCGTGAGGTCGGCGATCAGCCGCTCGGCGATCTCGACCTTCTTCTCCGCCGTCCGCGCCTGCCCCTCCTCGTCGATCGTCAGCGCCATCAGCGCCGCGCCGTGCTCCCGCGCCAGCGCCGTGACCTGCGCGAACCGCGACTCGGGCCCGTCGCCGTCCTCGTAGTTCACCGAGTTGAGCACCGCACGGCCGCCCAGCTTCTCCAGACCGGCGCGCAGGACGCCGACCTCGGTGGAGTCCAGGACGATCGGCAGCGTGGAGGCCGTCGCGAAGCGGCCGGCGAGCTCCGCCATGTCGGCGGCGCCGTCCCGGCCCACGTAGTCCACGCACAGGTCGAGCATGTGCGCGCCCTCGCGGATCTGGTCGCGGGCCATCTCGACGCAGTCGTCCCAGCGGCCCTCCAGCATCGCCTCGCGGAACTTCTTCGAGCCGTTGGCGTTGGTCCGCTCGCCGATGGCGAGGTACGAGGTGTCCTGGCGGAACGGCACGTGGCTGTAGAGGGACGCGGCGCCCGGCTCCGCCTCCGGCGTCCGGGCCGGGACGGCCGCGCCGCGCACCCGGTCCACGATCTCCCGCAGGTGCTCGGGCGTCGTGCCGCAGCAGCCGCCGACCAGGGCGGGGCCGTAGTCCCGTACGAACGCCTCCTGGGCGTCCGCCAGCTCGGCCGGCGTCAGCGGGTAGTGCGCGCCGTCCGAGGTGAGCACCGGCAGGCCCGCGTTGGGCATGACGGAGACGGGGATGTGGGCGTGCCGGGACAGATGGCGCAGGTGCTCGGCCATCTCGGCCGGGCCGGTCGCGCAGTTCAGGCCGATCATGTCGATGCCGAGCGGTTCCAGGGCGGTCAGCGCCGCCCCGATCTCCGAGCCGAGCAGCATCGTGCCGGTCGTCTCGACCGTCACCTGCACGATCAGCGGCAGGTCGAGCCCGAGGCGGTCCAGGGCGCGGCGGGCGCCGATGACGGCCGCCTTCGTCTGGAGCAGGTCCTGCGAGGTCTCGACGAGCAGGGCGTCGGCGCCGCCGGCGGCCAGGCCCTCGGCGTTGCGCTGGTAGGCGTCGCGCAGCGGCTCGTACGTGACGTGCCCGAGGGTGGGGAGCTTGGTGCCGGGGCCCATGGAGCCGAGCACCCAGCGGGGCCGGCCGTCGGTGGCGGTGTGGGCGTCGGCGACGCCGCGGGCGATGCGGGCGCCGGCCTCGGACAGTTCGTGGACGCGGTCCTCGATGCCGTACTCGGCGAGGGCCGCCAGGTTCGCGCCGAAGGTGTTGGTCTCCACGCAGTCGACGCCGACGGAGAAGTAGGCGTCGTGCACGGAGGCGACGATGTCGGGCCGGGTGAGATTGAGGATCTCGTTGCAGCCCTCCAGGTTCCGGAAGTCGTCCATCGTCGGGTCGGCGGCCTGGAGCATGGTGCCCATCGCCCCGTCGGCCACCACGACCCGGGTGGCGAACTCCTCGCGCAGGGACCTCCGTACCGTGCTCACGTCAGCCCCCTCAGATGGTTGAGCAGTTCGGCGGTGCAGCCCACGCCGTAGGTGGTCCTGATCCGGTCCAGGAGCGGGTCGCGGTGCAGCCGGTACTCCTGGGTGCCGACGTAGTCGAGGACGGTCGCGGCGACCGCGCAGCCCAGCTGGGCCGCGCACCGCTCGGGCACGCCCCACAGCGTTCCGGCGAGGAAGCCGGCCCGGAAGGCGTCGCCGACGCCGGTCGGGTCGACGACGCCGGCGACCGGTACCGCGGGCACGGCGAGCGGGGCGCGGCCCTCGCCGCGGATCCGTACGCCGGCCTCGCCGTGGGTGGTGATCCAGGTGCCGACGTGGCGCAGCACCTCCGCGTCGCTCCAGCCGGTCTTCTCCAGGAGCAGGGCGGTCTCGTACTCGTTGGTGAACAGGAAGCGGGCCCCGTCCACCAGCTCCCGCACCTGCCGGCCGTCGAGCCGCGCGAGCTGCTGCGACGGGTCGGCGGCGAACGGCACCTGGAGCTCGCGGCAGGTGCGGGCGTGCCGCAGCATGGCCTCCGGGTCGTCCGGCGACACCAGGACGAGTTCCAGGCGTCCCGTCCGGGCGAGGACGTCCCGCAGGTCGATCTCCCGGGCCTCCGCCATCGCCCCGGCGTAGAAGGTGGCGATCTGGTTCTGGGCCCGGTCGGTGGTACAGACGAAGCGGGCGGTGTGGAGCGACTCGCTGACGCGCACCGAGTCGGTGTCCACACCGTGGTCCTTCAGCCAGATCCGGTACGGCTCGAAGTCGGCGCCGACCGCGCCCACGAGGACGGGGCGCAGGCCGAGCACGCCGAGTCCGAAGGCGATGTTCGCTGCCACTCCGCCCCGCCTGACCTCCAGGTTGTCGGCGAGGAACGACAGGGAGACCTTGTCGAGCCGGTCGGCGATCAGTTGTTCGCTGAACCAGCCGGGGAAGGTCATCAGATGGTCGGTCGCGATGGATCCGGTGACAGCGATGCGCATGTCGACTCCCTCAGCTCCTTCAGATCCTCGGATCCCTCAGAGGCCCGCGGCCGTCTTGAGGGCGTCGACCCGGTCGGTCCGCTCCCAGGTGAACTCCGGCAGTTCGCGGCCGAAGTGCCCGTACGCCGCCGTGGCCGCGTAGATCGGACGCTTCAGGTCCAGGTCGCGGATGATCGCGGCCGGCCGCAGGTCGAAGACCTGGCTGACGGCTTCCTGGATCCTCTCGTCGGGCAGGGTGCCGGTGCCGAAGGTCTCCACGAACAGGCCGACGGGCTCGGCCTTGCCGATCGCGTACGCGACCTGCACCTCGCAGCGCCTGGCCAGCCCGGCGGCGACGACGTTCTTGGCGACCCAGCGCATCGCGTAGGCGGCCGAACGGTCCACCTTCGACGGGTCCTTGCCGGAGAAGGCGCCGCCGCCGTGGCGGGCCATGCCGCCGTACGTGTCGATGATGATCTTGCGGCCGGTGAGGCCGGCGTCGCCCATCGGGCCGCCGATCTCGAAGCGCCCGGTCGGGTTCACCAGGAGCCGGTAGCCGTCGGACTCCAGGTTCACGCCCTCCTCGACGAGCTCCTTGAGGACGTGCTCGACGACGTGCTCGCGGACGTCCGGGGCGAGCAGGCCCTCGACGGAGATGTCGGCGGCGTGCTGCGAGGACACCACGACCGTGTCGAGGCGGACCGGCCGGTCGCCGTCGTACTCGATGGTGACCTGGGTCTTGCCGTCGGGCCGCAGGTACGGGACGGTGCCGTTCTTGCGGACCTCGGTGAGCCGCCGCGACAGCCGGTGGGCCAGCGCGATCGGCAGCGGCATCAGCTCGGCGGTGTCGTCGCAGGCGTAGCCGAACATCAGGCCCTGGTCGCCGGCGCCCTGCCGGTCCAGCTCGTCCTCCGCGCCCTCGACCCGGGACTCGTGAGCGGTGTCGACGCCCTGCGCGATGTCCGGCGACTGCGCGCCGATGGACACCGACACGCCGCAGGAGGCGCCGTCGAAGCCCTTCGCGGAGGAGTCGTAGCCGATGTCGAGCACCGCGTCGCGCACCAGCTGCGCGATCGGCGCGTACGCGGCGGTGGTGACCTCGCCGGCGATGTGGACCTGGCCGGTGGTGATCAGGGTCTCCACGGCGACGCGGGACGACGGGTCCTGGGCGAGGAGCGCGTCGAGGATCGTGTCGCTGATCCGGTCGGCGATCTTGTCGGGGTGGCCCTCGGTGACGGACTCCGAGGTGAACAGGCGGCGGCTCATGCCTGGACCTCCGCCGGGGCCTTGGCGAAGAAGGACTGCTCGATGGCGGCGAGGGTGCGGATGGAGTCGACCTCCAGGGTCTCCATCTGGATGGCGGTGCCGCTCTCCTGCTCCAGCAGGAAGACGAACTCGACGAAGGACAGCGAGTCGATGAGCCGGTTCTCGATCAGGTCGAGGTCGGAGGCGATGTCCTCGCGCTCCGGGTGACGCTCGAGGATCCAGTTCTTCACCGTCTGCAGGCCGTCGGCCATGATTGCTCTCCTTTAGCTGCTGCTCGATGAGCTGCTGGGTACGTAAGGGGTGGGGGCGATGATCGGCGCGGCGACCGCGACCGCGTAGTCCACGTCGTGGCTGATGGACACGGTGATCTCGGAGATGCCGGACTCCTGGGCCATCCCGGCCGCGGGTCCGCGCAGCTCCACCAGCGGCCAGCCGCCTTCGGAGCGCCGTACGACGATGTCCGTCCAGGGCAGGAACCTGCCGCGGACGCGCAGCGTCTTGAAGGCCGCTTCCTTGGCCGCGATCCGGCCGCAGAGGCTCAGGATGTCGAGCCCGGCGGCGGTGCGGCAGTCGGCGAGTTCGCCGGGGGTGAGCATCCGCTCGAAGAACTTCTCCCCGTACTGCGCGAGAAGCCTGCGGACACGGTTGACGGACACGATGTCCATGCCGAGGTTCGCCCAGCCCAGGCCGCCCGCCGGCGGGGCGACGGGACGGGCCGGCACGTCAGATCACCGGCCCGGCCGCGAGGCTCGCGTCGGCCCGCAGTCGGGCGTCGGCGTCGAGGACCGCCTGGGTGGCGGACTCCCAGTCGCCGTGCCGGCGGGTGAGCGCCGACAGCCAGCGTTCCAGGCCGAAGGCGACACAGCTGGTGAAGGCGGGGCCGCCGGTGGACTCCAGGGTGATGTCACAGCGGTCGCCGAAGAAGTTCCGGTGCGTGTTGACCGAGGCGATGGCCAGGTCCTCGTACAGGAACTCGTGCTTCACCGGCGTGAGCCGCTGGAGCAGGGCCTTCGAGCCGCCCTTGTCGAAGAACGGGTCGCAGGCGGCCTCCTTGCGCAGCGGCAGGTCGAGTGCCGTGGCGAAGGCGTGGATGCGGGCGGTGAAGTCCGCGAGGTGGTTCTCGGCGTGCTCGCGCGAGCCGACGGCGACGATCTCCCGCATGCGGAAGCCGAGTTGCCGTCGCATCCCCTCGTAGTGCGTCTCCTTGCGGAAGCACCAGGAGCAGATGGTCACCAGGTGGTCGTCGGCGACCTGGGTGCCCTGGTGGGTGAGGTAGACGGCGTAGCAGGACGCCGAGGGCAGTCCGAGCGCGGCCGGTTCGAGCGCGGCGGTCGGAAAGCAGCCGGTGTCGGTGGAGAAGGGCTCGGTCGCGCGGCGCTCCAGGTCGAGCGGGGCGGCGACGACGGCCTGGTGGGGGAAGTTGTCGTAGTAGTCGAGCCGGGCCAGGTCGGCGGCCGGGAGCAGCGGGGGCATGGTCATCGGGCGGGCGCCCGCGGCCACTCCCCAGCCCTCGAAGGTGTCGTCGAGGAGCCGCAGCAGGCGGGTCCCCTCCGGGCCGAGCGTGGGCAGGCCCCTGGTCGCCCCGACGTTCTGCTCGGGGGTCGTCATGGTCATGATCGGTGCACCTCTCGGTGGGAGGTTCCTGGGGACTCAGACGACGGGCAGGCTGTCGTCGGAGAAGATCCCGGTCCTGAGGAAGAAGGCGAGCGGCTTGCGGATCGCCTTGCGCTCGTGGGGGCGGCGGCGTTCGTCGGCGACGAGGGCGTTGCGCAGGGCCAGCGGGTCGGGGATGCCGGCGTCGCGGTACACGTGGGGGTTGTAGAGCGAGTTGACGCTGTAGACGACGTAGCGCTTGAGGTACGCCTCGACCTCGCGGACCCGCTCGGCGCTGACCGCCTGGCACATCCGCTGGTGGAGGAGCGAGACCAGTTCGCGGCCGAAGGCGATGTGGCGGGACTCGTCCTGGTGGTGGATCCGGTTGACCTCGCGGATGGTGTGGCACAGGGAGTCGTCCTTGGCCATCCGGGAGTTGTAGTGGTCGACCAGCTCCTCGAAGAACAGGATGCGGGTGAAGACGAGGAAGTTCTCGACCTCGGGCTCCCAGGCGGCGTCGGCGCGCATCGCGGTGGAGCCGTAGATCTTGTTGCCGTAGCGCCGGCAGAACTCGGAGAAGAACCACATGTGTTCGTTCTCCTCGCCGATGAAGTGGTGGAAGAAGTCCGAGGGGACCTCGAAGCCCGGCATGTGGATGCGGCCGACGACCTCGATGAGGAGCTCGCGGATGCCGTGCACGTTGAGGCTGTAGAAGTTGATCGACTCCCACTTCGACAGGCGCTGAAGCGTTTCCTCGCCGAGGGTGTCGAAGTGCTCGGTGCCGTAGACGGTGAGCAGCTCCGGCGTCATCCAGTACCGGTTCTCCTCCAGGCTCTCGGGCCACTGGAAGGTCTGGTACGGGTTGTAGTAGTCCTCGACGGAGCGCTCGCTGAGGCGCGAGAGCACCTCCATGAACCGGTCGGTGACGGGCAGCGGGGCGGTGACGCCCATGGTGTGACTCCTCGGGGTCGCTGGAGGTGGTTACGGCCGGACTTCGTAGACCGCGTTGACCGGGGTCTCGGTGGCGCGCCGCCAGCGGGTGAAGCCGGCCTCCTCGGCGATGGCGCGGAAGGCCTTCTCGCCGGAGTGGTTGCCGAGGGCGTGCGGGCCGCGCTGGGCGACGGCGACGGGCAGGCACATCACGGCGGACAGCGCCATGAACATGCGGGCGGCCGGGGTCTGGGTGTCGATGTCGGCGGGCGACACGTTCGACTCGACGAGCATCCAGGTGCCGTCGGCGTCGAGCGACTTGTGGACGTGCTGGGCGGCGGCGACCGGGTCGCCCATGTCGTGCAGGGCGTTGAAGAAGCACACCAGGTCGTAGCCGGAGCCCGGGTAGTCGTCTGCGGACGCCACGTCGAAGACCACCCGGTCGGACAGGCCGGCCTCCTCGGCGAGCTGGCGCGCGATGGAGATGGCCTCCTCGGAGTAGTCGAAGCCGTGGACGGTGGCGTTCGGGAAGGCCTTGGCGATGAGCAGCGTGGTGTGGCCGACGCCGCAGCCGACGTCGGCGACGGTGCCGCCCGCTGCCAGCTTGTCGGTGACCTCGTGCAGGGCGGGCAGCCAGTCCGGGACGAGCTTGTGCTCGTACGTCGGCTGGAAGAAGGAGCCCATGCCGGTGTCGAGGGCCGCGTCGTGCTCGGCCCAGCCGACGCCGTCACCGGTGCGGTACGCCTCGACGAGCAGGTCCTCGGTGGCGTACAGCGCCTTCAGGGCGGTGAAGAAGCCGGCGGCGAAGGTGACGGCCGTCGGGTCGGCGAGCACGGCGACGTGGTCGGCGGGCAGCGTGTACGTGAGGGAGCTCGGGTGCCGCTCGACGTATCCGGCGGACAACTGGGCGTGCAGCCACTCCTCGATGTACCGCTCGTTGGTGCCGGTCTTCTCGGCGAGCTGGCCGGCGGTCAGCGGGCCGTGGTCGGCGAGGGCCCGGTAGAGGCCGAGGCGCTCGCCGAGGGCGACGGTCAGTCCGCGCACGGCGGCGCCGGCGTCGGTGATGACCTTCTGGTGGAAGTCGTGGGCGCTCATGCGGCCTTCTCCTCCTTGTACGTCGGCAGATCACAGGTGAACAGGAAGGAGCGGGGCACGCCCGGGACGGAGCGGGCCGGGACCGGGTACGGCCAGCGGTCGAAGTGGGCGCCGGGCTCACCGGGCTGCCTGACCTCGCGCACGGCCCAGCCGCAGTCGTCGAGCAGCGCCTCGGGCTCCTCGGTGCCGAAGAGCCACGGGTTGCCGTCCTCCTCCAGCGCCTTGAGGAAGCCGCGGGCGAGCGGGTTCACCAGGGCGGCCTTGGAGATGACGTCGCCGAGCAGCACGGAGCCGGGCGCCGCGTGCGCGGAGAGCGTCGAGATGAGGGTCCGTACGGCCTGCTCGGGCAGGAAGAACAGCAGGCCCTCGACCACCCACAGGACGGGCTCGTCGCTCTTCCATCCCGCCTCCTTGAGGGGGCCGGTCCAGTCCTGGGTGAGGTCGACCGGGACGGTGATCCGGGTGCGGCCGGCCGGCTGCGGCTCGTCGGCGAGCATCGCGGCCTTGGCCTCCAGGAGCGCCGGGCGGTCGAGCTCGTAGACGGTGACGCCGTCGGGCCAGGGCAGCCGGAAGAAGCGGGTGTCCATGCCGGCGGCGAGGAAGACGACCTGCCGGATGCCGCGCTCCTCCACCGCCTTGACGATGGCGCGGTCGAGGTAGGTGGTGCGGATGGCGAGGAACGGGACGGTGCCGCCGCCGGCGTAGCGCTCGAGCAGTTCGAAGCCGATCTGGTCGGCGACGGTGCGCGCGTAGGGATCGGCGAACAGCCGGTCCTCGCGCTCGGTCTCCAGGGCACGCGCGGCGGCGGTCCACTGGGCGGTGCGGGATACGGCCTCCACGGGAGGTCCCCCTTCACTGGTGGATTCGCAGGTGGTTGAGAGAGGTTCGGACGGCCGTGTTCGGCGGGAGCACTACGCGCTCCGGCGGGAGCGCTACGCGCTCATGGCGGCTGCGGGCTCGCTCTTCCTCGCTCGGGTGCAGCACCCGGCGGGATCCTCGGCGGCGGGCATCGACGACAGATGTCCGGCCTCGGATCCGGCGGGACGGCGCCGGAAGATGCTGTGCAGGACCATGCTGAACACGGCCGTCCCGTCGGCGGCCACCAGCGTGCAGCGCGGCTTGACGGTGCCGCTGGTGGGGTTGAACGGCGACGGCGTGGCGCCGAGGATCTCCACGCGCGCCGTGAGGACGTCCCCGGGACGGACGGGACGCAGGTAGCGGACCTCGTCGATGCCGGGCGAGCCGAGACAGGCGCTGTAGGCGAGCAGCCCGTCGACGTAGCGGCGCATGAACATCGACTGGGTGTGGAAGCCGCTGGCGATCAGTCCGCCGAACGGCGAGTCCTTGGCGAGCTCGGGGTCCGTGTGGAAGGGCTGCGGGTCGAAGCGCTTTCCGAACTCCAGCACCTCCTCCGCCGTGACGGTGACGGTGCCCAGCTCGTGGACGTCGCCGGGCCGGAAGTCCTCGAAGTAGCGCATCGCGCGCCCCCCTTGACCTAGGAGTTGTCGTTCCCTGGCATCTCCTAATTTACGAATCGACCATTTATTTTGTCAACCCAAAAGAAGGCCGGAACCCGAAGGAACGACCGTCAGCCGGCGGCCTGTTCGAGGGCCTGCTCGATGTCGTCCCACAGGTCCTCCACGGCCTCGATCCCGACCGACATCCGCACCAGGCCCGGCGCTATCCCGGCGGCGGCCAGGGCGTCGGCGTCCAGCTCGCGGTGCGAGGTGGACGCGGGGTGGGTGACCAGGGACTCCACGCCGCCGAGCGAGAGCGCGAGCCGGGCGACCCGTACCCGCTCGATGAAGGCCCGGCCGGCCTCCCGGCCGCCCGCGAGCTCGAACGAGAGCAGCCCGCCGCCACCGGACAGCACCTTGCGGGCCGTCTCGTACGAGGGATGGCCGGGAAGCGACGGGTGGTGGACCGCCGTGACGTCGCCCCGGGCAGCGCCCCTGTCCGCGAGCCGCTGGGCGAGCACCGCGGCGTTCAGGCAGTGCTCGCGCATCCGCAGCGGCAGCGTGGCGATCCCGCGCAGGGTCAGCCAGGCCGCGAACGGGTCGGCGCAGGCGCCGAGTTCGACGGTGCGCGGCCACACCGCCCGGCGCAGCGCGTCGTCGGCGAAGACGGCGGCGCCGCCGAGCACGTCGGAGTGGCCGGCCAGGTACTTGGTGGTGGAGTGCACGACGACGTCCGCGCCCAGCTCGACGGGCCGGCACAGCACCGGCGAGGCGAGCGAGTTGTCGACGACGCTCGTGACGCCGAGGAAGCGGGCCGCGGCGAGGAGTCCGGGCAGGTCGGGCACCTGGCCGGTGGGGTTGGCGATCGTCTCCAGGACGAGCAGCCGGGTGGCCGGATGCCGGGCGGCCCGCTCGAACTCCTCCACGTCGTCGCCTGACACGTACGTGACGTGGACGCCGTAGCGGGCGGCGAGGTCCGAGAGGACGGCGTACGTCCCGCCGTACAGGCAGCGCTGCGCCACCACCCGGTCGCCCGGCTTCAGGAGCGCGAGCAGCACACCGCTGATCGCCCCCATCCCGGACGCGAAGGCGATGGCTCCGGCGCCGCCTTCGAGCCCGGCGAGCGTCCGCTCCAGGGCCCGTACGGTGGGGTTGCCGCGCCGGCTGTACACGTACTGCCCGTCGGGCCCGGCCATGGCCTCCGCGAGCGCGTCGGCGGAGGAGAAGGCGAAGGCGGAGGACTGGACGAGCGGCACGGAGAGCGGGTGACCGCCGCCGGGCGCCGGCGGGTCGGACACGTGGACGGCACGGGTGCTGAGCTCCATGGCTTTTCCTTCCGGGATACGGGAAAGGGGCCGCCCGGCGTCCGGCGGAGGCGGACGTCGGGCGGCCCCTTGAGGGACGGACGGGACTGCGTCAGACGGAGACCTTGTCGCCCTGCTCCTGCGGGGCGGGCGCCGGAGCCCCGGCGGCGAGGGCCTTGTCGGACTTCATCACCAGGAGGGTGACGACACCGCCGACCGCGGCGATGACCGCGGCGCCGATGAAGGCGGCGGAGAAGCCGTCGGTCAGCTTCGGCAGGTTGCCGAGCTGGTCGGCGCCCTGCGACATGGCGACCGCGGTGAGGGCGGCGAGGCCGAGCGCGGAACCGACGTTGTAGGTGGTGTTGACGATGCCGGAGGCGAGACCGGCCTGCTCCTGCGGGGCGCCGGACATCGCGGCGATCATGGCCGGGATGTAGGCGAGGGACATGCCGAGCGCGGCGACCAGCGAGGCCGGCAGGACGTCGACGAGGAAGGTGCCGGTGGGCTCGACGGCGGCCAGCCAGACCAGTCCGGCGGCGAGGAGCAGCAGTCCGACGCCGATGAGCGGCTTGGCGCCGACCTTGGCCATGAGCCGGGCGGTGATGGCCGTCATGAAGATCATGAGGAGCACGGTCATCGGGAGCAGCGCGGCACCGGAGGCGAAGGCGCCGTAGCCGAGGACCTGCTGGAGGTAGAGGTTGAGGAAGTACCACATCGGGATCCAGGCGGCGCCGAGCAGCGTCATCGCCAGGTTGGCGGAGCCGAGACGCGGGACCCGCCACACGCTGAGCGGCATGAGCGGCTCGCGGACGGCCTTCTGGATCACGAAGAAGAGGACGATGAGGGCGGCGGCGCCGGCCAGCTCCAGGATGGTGGCGGTGGCGCCCCAGCCGACCTCGGGGGCGCGGACGACCGCGAAGACGCCGAGGGCGAGACCGGCGGTGACGGCGACGGCGCCGAGGACGTCGACGGAGCCGCGGCGGGACTCGACGTCCGGGAGGAGCTTGGTCGCGGCGAGGGTGGCCAGACCGATCGGGACGTAGATGATGAAGCACCACTGCCAGGCGGCCCACTCGGTGAACACGCCGCCGAGGAAGACGCCGGCGGTGCCGCCGGCCGGGGCGGCGGCACCGTAGAGCGCCATCGCCTTGCCCAGCTCACGCGGGTCGTGCATGAAGAGCATCATCAGCAGGGTCATGGCGGACGGCGCGATGAGCGCACCGCCGACACCCTGGACGGCGCGGCCGGCGATCTCCACCCAGGCGGTCTGCGCGGCCGCGGCGAGGACGGAGCCGGCGATCATGATCGCCCAGCCGGACACGAAGATCTTCCGGGCTCCGATCAGGTCGGAGAGGCGGCCGCCGAGGAGCAGCAGTCCGCCGAAGACGATCACGTAGGCGTTGAAGACCCACTGCAGCTCGCCCTGGGAGAAGCCCAGGTCCGCCTGCATCTTCGGGAGTGCGACGCCGATGATCGAGGTGTCCATGATGACCATGAACTGCGCGGCGGCGAGCACGGCAAGTGCCCACCAGCGCCGGGGGTTGACGGTTGACATTGCCCTGACCCTTCACTCGCGGTGACATACCCCTGGGGGGTACCTGCGGGAGCACCGTAGCATACCCATGGGGGGTATGTAAGAGTGAGATGAGGGCCGGATGGAGCACGCGCTTCCGGGGGCCGGGGCCGGGCCCGGGGCGGCAGAATGCGACCCATGACCGCCCCGATGAAGGCAGCCCAGGAACAGGAACTCCTCCAGCGCTGGACCGCGACCCTGCTCGCCGCGCGGGCCGGGCGCGAGGGCCCGGACCCGCTCCCGTACGGCCGGAACCTGCTGTCCCGCTGGACGGAGCCGCAGCGCCGCTACCACACCGCCCACCACCTGCGGGCGGTCCTCGACCGCATCGACGAGCTGTCCGAAAAGGGCGGCGAGGGCGGAGAGTTGGAGCTGGTACGGCTCGCCGCCTGGTTCCACGACGCGGTCTACCGCCCGGACCGCTCCGAGAACGAGGAACGTTCGGCGGCCCTGGCCGAGAAGGCCCTGCACGAGGCGGGCCTGACCGCCCACGAGGTCGCCGAGGTCGCCCGCCTGGTCCGCCTCACCACCACCCACGACCCGGCCCCGGGCGACCTCAACGGCGAGACCCTGTGCGACGCCGACCTGGCGATCCTGGCGAGCGACCCGGATACCTACCGGGGGTACACCGCAGCCGTACGCGAGGAGTACGCCTTCGTCCCGGAGCCAGCGTTCCGCGAGGGCCGCGCGGCGATCCTGCGCCAACTCCTCGCCCTGCCCCGCCTGTTCCGCACGCCGTACGGAGCGGCGGCCTGGGAGGAGCAGGCACGGGAGAACCTGGAACGGGAACTGGCGGAGCTGGAGGCTCCCGCCCCGGACGCCCAGGCCTGACCCGGCCGACGCGGCCCTGCCCGACGGGCTGCCTCCACCGCTCCCGGTGATCGTCTCGCATCCCGAGACGTTCGCCGGGGGCGGAATGACAGGGGCGAAGATCCGGTTGGCCCTGTCATGCCGTCGACGAACTCCGAAGCCGCACCGCCGTCCTCCGACCAGGCCCCGCACGGGGCCTCCCGTATGCCGCTGGCCGTCTACATCCTCGGACTGTCCGTCTTCGCGCTCGGCACGAGCGAATTCATGCTGTCCGGGCTGCTGCCGCCCATCGCGGAGGACATGAACGTGTCCATCCCCCGCGCCGGGCTGCTCATCTCGGCCTTCGCCATCGGCATGGTCGTCGGAGCGCCGCTGCTCGCCGTCGCCACGCTGCGGCTGCCCCGTAAGACCACCCTCGTCGCGCTGATCAGCGTCTTCGGGCTCGGGCAGGTCGCCGGCGCGCTCGCGCCGAACTACGCGGTGCTCTTCGCCTCCCGCGTGGTGAGCGCGCTCGCCTGCGCCGGGTTCTGGGCCGTCGGCGCGGCCGTCGCCATCGCCATGGTGCCGGTCGGGGCCCGGGCGCGGGCCATGGCCGTCATGATCGGCGGACTCTCCATCGCCAACGTGCTCGGCGTGCCCGCCGGCGCCTTCCTCGGCGAGCACCTCGGCTGGCGCTCCGCCTTCTGGGCCGTCGGCGCGGCCTCCGCGATCGCCCTCGTCGGCGTCGTCACCCGCATCCCGCACATCCCCCTGCCCGAGACCAGGCCCCGCCTCAAGGGCGAACTGGTCATCTACCGCGACCGGCAGGTCCTGCTCTCCGTCCTGATCACCGCCCTCGCCGCCGGCGGCGTCTTCTGCGCCTTCTCCTACCTCGCCCCGCTGCTCACCGACGTCGCCGGCCTCGACGAGGGCTGGGTCTCCGCCGTCCTCGCGCTCTTCGGCATCGGCGCGCTCATCGGCACGTACATCGGCGGCCGCGTCGCCGACGCCCACCTCTTCGGCGTCCTCCTCAGCGGCATCACCGCCTCCACCGTCTTCCTGGTGGCCCTCGCCCTGCTCGCCTCCAGCCCGGTCGCGACGGTCACGCTGACCTTCCTGCTCGGCGTCTCCGCGTTCTACACGGCGCCCGCCCTCAACGCCCGCATGTTCAACGTCGCGGGCGCCGCCCCCACCCTCGCCGGCGCCACCACCACCGCCGCCTTCAACCTCGGCAACACCGGCGGCCCCTGGCTCGGCGGCACCGTCATCGACGCCGGCCTCGGCTTCGCCTCCCCCGCCTGGGCCGGCGCGGCCATGGCCCTCCTCGGCCTCGGCGCCGTCACGGTGTCGCTGCGGCTCGGCAGGTCCCGGTCGCGGGTGGTCATGGGAGTGTCGGCGGACGAGCCGGAACGGACCTCCGTCACACCCCGCTGACCTCGTCCCGTCGTGAACGGCAGGGTCGCGTTCTCCAACAAGTCGGGTTCGGTGGATCTGCTCGCCGACCTCGCCGGCTACTACACCTCGTAACGCGGCGGGGTCCCGCCCTGCGCCGGCCGTCCCCTCCGACGGCGCAACCCCAACCCCCTCAGGAGGCGGACAATCCCCCTCGAACCCACCCCAAACGCGCCCGCCACCACCACGAGGGCGGAGTGGGCGGAAGG
>NZ_JBHXFE010000006.1:61568-158039 GCF_042722475.1 Streptomyces sp. NPDC127092 | reverse complement strand
GGGGTGGAAAGGGGGGGGGTTGCTTCCCAGAAGGGGGGGGGTGGGGGGGCTCGCCCACCACCTCCGACGGGACCCACACCGGAAGAAGGGGGGGGCCCCCCCCCCCCCCCCCCCTCTCCTTCCCCCCCCCCCAGCCCCGACTCCGTCAGGAGGCGGACGATCTCCTTCGAGCCGACCTCGACCGCGCCGGCCGCGACCGCGGCGGCGTAGTGGTCGGAGGGCACGTCGTAGTGGTCGCGCTCGAAGGCGCGGGGCGGGCAGCCGATGGCGGCGGCGAAGGCGTGCAGCTCCTCGAAGGAGACGTCGCTGACCAGGTGCGACCACATGCGGCCGTGACCCGGCCAGGTGGGCGGGTCGATGTAGAGCGTCACGCGCGTGCCCCCGTCACGTGAGGCCGCCCACCGGGGCGACCACCACTCCCTGCTTGCCGCAGACCCAGTGCGGGTCCGGGCCCATCTCCGGTTCGACGTCGAGGGCGTGCGGGTCGCCGGAGGAACAGACCGGGCACAGCGGCCAGCGGCCGTACCGTTCGAGCAGGGCGTCCTGGACGTCCTGCGCTATCAGGCCGGCCACGAAGGCCCGGCCCTCGGGCCACTGCTCGACCCACCAGCGGCGGTGGGTGACGGCGTCCTCCACCATCGAGACGACCTCGGCCATGGCGACCTCGCGGGCCACGAGGTCGGCGAGGACCAGGGCGCGGGCGGCATGGAGGGACTGCTCCAGAGGGTCGATGTCGTCCATGTTCACATTCTGCTCCCTGGTCAGGCGGGGGACCAATGTCCTGCGGCGATACGGGACCGACGAGGGCTTGACGCCCCTTCCGGCCGAAAATATCTTTCACATGTGACCCATGGCATGAAGGAAAGTTTCACCGACGCCCGCGGGCCGGGCAACGGGACGGGCGGCGGAACGGGCGGTGCTCCCACCGCCACGACCGCGGCCACCGCCGCCACCACCGCGGCCACCACCCCGGCCCCGCCCGCGCCCGCCGCGCTCGCGGCCAAGGTGCGGACCCTCGCCCCCTCCATGACCCGCTCCATGCAGCGGGTCGCCGAAGCCGTCGCCGGCGACCCGGCCGGCTGCGCCGCCCTCACGGTCACCGGTCTCGCCGAGCTCACCGGCACCAGCGAGGCGACCGTCGTACGCACCGCGCGCCTCCTCGGCTATCCGGGCTACCGCGACCTGCGCCTCGCCCTCGCCGGCCTCGCCGCCCAGCAGCAGTCCGGCCGCGCCCCCTCCGTCACCGCCGACATCGCCGTCGACGACCCGGTCGCCGACGTGGTCGCCAAGCTCGCGTACGACGAGCAGCAGACCCTCGCCGACACCGCCGCCGGACTCGACACCGTCCAGCTCGGCGCCGCCGTCGCCGCCCTCGCCTCCGCCCGCCGCATCGACATCTACGGCGTCGGCGCCTCCGGCCTGGTCGCCCAGGACCTCGGCCAGAAGCTGCTCCGCATCGGCCTGATCGCGCACGCCCACAGCGACCCGCACCTCGCCGTCACCAACGCCGTACAGCTGCGCTCCGGCGACGTCGCCATCGCCATCACCCACTCCGGCTCCACCGGCGACGTCATAGAACCGCTCCGCGTCGCCTTCGACCACGGCGCCACCACGGTCGCCATCACCGGCCGCCCCGACGGCCCGGTGGCCCAGTACGCCGACCACGTACTGACCACCTCCACCGCCCGCGAGAGCGAACTGCGCCCCGCGGCCATGTCGTCCCGCACCAGCCAACTCCTGGTCGTGGACTGCCTGTTCACCTGCGTCACCCAGCGTACGTACGAGACGGCGGCCCCTGCCCTCGCGGCCTCGTACGAAGCCCTGGCACACCGCCACTCCCCCCGCACCCGCTGAGAGAGCCGCCACCCATGTCCACCAGGTCCGCCTCCGCCTACGCCGAACTGCGCGCCCAGCTGGCCACCCTCACCACCGAGGCCTTCCGCCCCGAGCTCGCCGAGATCGACACGCTGCCCACCGCCGAGATCGCCGCGCTGATGAACGCCGAGGACCAGACCGTCCCCGCCGCCGTGGCCCGGCAGCTCCCGGCGATCGCCGCCGCGATCGACGCCACCGCCGAGCGGATGGCCCGCGGCGGCCGGCTGATCTACATGGGCGCCGGCACCGCGGGCCGGCTCGGCGTCCTCGACGCCAGCGAGTGCCCGCCCACCTTCAACACCGACCCCTCCGACGTCGTCGGCCTCATCGCGGGCGGCCCCTCCGCCATGGTCAGGTCCGTCGAGGGCGCCGAGGACTCGAAGGACCTCGCGGTCGAGGACCTGACCACGCTCGGCCTGACCGCCGACGACACCGTGGTCGGCGTCTCCGCCTCCGGCCGTACGCCGTACGCCGTCGGCGCGGTCGAACACGCCCGGGCGGCCGGGGCGTTGACGATCGGCCTGTCCTGCAACGCGGACAGCGCGCTCGCCGCGGCCGCCGAACACGGCATCGAGGTCGTCACCGGGCCCGAACTGCTCACCGGGTCCACCCGGTTGAAGGCGGGCACGGCCCAGAAGCTCGTCCTCAACATGATCTCGACGATCACCATGATCCGGCTCGGCAAGACCTACGGAAACCTCATGGTCGACGTCCGCGCCTCCAACGACAAGCTCCAGGCCCGCTCGCGCCGCATCGTGGCCCTCGCCACCGGAGCGCCGGACGAGCAGATCGAGACCGCGCTCGCCGACGCCGACGGCGAGGTGAAGACCGCGATCCTGATGATCCTCGCCGACATCGATGCCAAGACCGCCGAGCAGCGGCTGCAGGACTCCCGGGGCCACCTGCGCGCGGCACTCCACGCGTAGGCAGGAGCACGCACCACGGCACGGGCCCGCACCACGGCACGGGCCCCCACCACGCCCACGCACCACGGCACGGGCCGGCACCCCCACCAAGGCACCACCGCACAGCAAGGCACCACCGCACATGAGCACAGACGACAAGAACCGCGCCGTCGCCGCCGCGATCCTCCCCCTCGTCGGCGGGCCGGCCAACATCAGCTCCGTGGCCCACTGCATGACCCGCCTCCGGCTGGGCCTCCGGGACCGCTCGCTCGTCCAGGAGGAAGCCCTCAGGGCCCTGCCGTCCGTGCTGGGCGTGGTGGAGGACGACACGTACCAGATCGTCCTCGGCCCGGGCACGGTCGCGCGGGTGACACCCGCGTTCGAGGCCCTGGTGTCCGAAGCGGCCGTGAAGCACACCGCGGAGGACCTGGCGGCGCAGGGCGCGGCGATCAAGGCCGCCCAGAAGGCGAAGAACGCGACCCCTGTCAAGCTCCTCCTCCGCCGGATCGCGAACGTCTTCGTCCCGCTGATCCCCGCCCTCATCGGCTGCGGCATCATCGCCGGCCTCAACGGCCTGCTCGTCAACCTCGGCTGGCTGCCCGGCATCACCCCGGCGCTCGCCGCCATCGCGAGCGGCTTCATGGCGCTGATCGCGGTCTTCGTCGGCCACAACACGGCGAAGGAGTTCGGCGGTACGCCGATCCTCGGCGGCGCGGTCGCGTCCGTCATCGTCTTCGCGGGCGTCGCGAAGATCGAGGTCTTCGGCCGGCCCCTGTCCCCCGGCCAGGGCGGCGTGCTCGGCGCGCTGGGCGCGGCGGTCCTGGCCGTGTACGTGGAGAAGTGGTGCCGCCGCCGGGTCCCGGAGTCCCTCGACGTCCTGGTCACCCCGACGCTCACGGTCCTGGTCTCCGGCCTGGTCACGGTCTTCGGCCTGATGTACGTGGCGGGCGAGGTGTCCCGGGCCATCGGCGACTTCGCCGACTGGCTCCTCGCGAACGCCGGCGCGGGCGCGGGCCTCGTCCTCGGCGGCCTGTTCCTGCCGCTGGTGATGCTGGGCCTGCACCAGGCCCTCATCCCGATCCACACCACCCTGATCGAGCAGCAGGGCTACACGGTCCTCCTCCCCATCCTGGCGATGGCGGGCGCGGGCCAGGTCGGCGCGGCCATGGCCGTCTACGTACGCCTCCCCCGCAACGGCTCCCTCCGTCGCACCATCAGGTCCGCCCTCCTGGCCGGCCTCCTCGGCGTCGGCGAGCCCCTCATCTACGGCGTCTCGCTCCCCCTGGGCCGCCCCTTCGTCACCGCCTGCGTCGGCGGCGCCTTCGGAGGCGGCTTCGTCGGCCTCTTCAGCATGCTCGGCGACAAGGTCGGCTCCACCGCCATCGGCCCCTCCGGCTGGGCCCTCTTCCCCCTCCTCGACGGCAACAAGGGCCTCGGCGAGACCGTCGCGATCTACGCGGGCGGGCTGCTCGTCGGGTACGCGGCGGGCTTCGCGGCCACGTACTTCTTCGGCCTCGGCAAGGAGCTGATCGAGGAGTTCAACGTGGACACGGAGGCGGCCCCGGCGCCGGGGCCGGAGACGGCGCAACCGGCCCCCGAGGACCCGGAGCCGGCGGCCGCTCCCGCAAAGGCCTGAGTCAGCAGGTCACATCGGCCGCCGGGCGCTCGCCCGTGAGGAGGAAGCGGGTGACCGTGCGGTCGCCGCAGGCGTTGCCGTTGCTCAGGTACATGCCGTGGCCGCCGCGGTCGACGGAGACCAGGCGCGCGCGGGCGCCGAGGGCCTCGCGCATCTTCAGGCCGGCGGAGTGCGGGGTGGACGGGTCGCGGAGGCTCTGGATCATGAGGATGTTGGAGGGGCCGTCGTCGGTGATGCGGGTCGGCTTCTCTGCCGGGGAGGCCGGGGTGCCGGGGTCTCCCGGGTTGCCAAGGTCGCCAGGGCTGCCGGGGTTGCCAAGGTCGCCAGGGTTGCTCTTCCAGAAGGAGCAGGGGGTGATGTTGACCGGCATGCCCGCGGTCAGCGGGTGGGCGGCGCGGTCGGCGGCGACGGCGCGCCGGTGGGCGGGGACGGAGCCGCGCCACCTCACGTCGTTGCAGATCACGCCGATGGTGACGGTCGCGTCGGAGTCGGGCATCGGGCCCGCCAGGGCGGGCGGAAGCGCGGGCGTCTCGCCGCCGGTGCGGGCCTGCCGCACCAGGCGGGCGAAGTCGGCGAAGGCGCCGTCGGAGTAGAGGGCGTTCTGCAGCGCCTGCCGCAGCAGGTTGCCGGTCAGCGGTACGCCCGGCGTCGTCGAGGCCTTCGGCTGCCGGTCCAGGCGGGCGGCGAGGTCCAGGACAAGCGGTCGGACGTCCTCGGGGCGTTCGGCGAGACGCAGGCCGTCCTGCGCGCGGTCCGGGTGCGCCGCCCAGGCCGCGAAGTCGGGGAACCGGTCGTCGGCGCCGCGCGCCATGCCGGCCAGCCAGCCCTGGGCGACCTTCCTCGGGTCCGGGTCGGCGCTGCTGTCGAGGACGACCCGGTCGGTGCGGTGCGGGAACTTCTGCGCGTACTGGGCGGTGACGTACGTGCCGTACGAGGAGCCCCACGCCGACAGCTTCGCCTCGCCGAGCGCCTGCCGCAGCCGGTCCATGTCCCGGACCTCGTTGGCGGTGGTGAGGCCGCGCAGTTCGGCGCCGCCGTTACGGGCACAGGCCTCGGCGACGCGGCGGGAACGTTCGACGTTCTCGTCGATCGAGCCGTCGGCGGCGGGCCAGGCCCGCAGGGTCACCAGGTGCCGGTCCCGCTCGGCGAGCCCGCAGTGCGCCTTGGTGCTGCCGCCGACGCCGCGCGGGTCGAAGGCGACCAGGTCGTACGCCCCGCCCAGTTCCCTCTTCAGGGCCCGCCCCTTCGAGGTCAGCCGCTGCACACCGGAGCTGCCGGGCCCGCCGGGCACGACGAGGAGGGTGCCGCGCCGGGCCGCGGGTTCGGTGCTGCGGATCCGGGAGACGGCCAGCTCGACCTGCCGGCCGTCAGGGTCGGCGTAGTCGAGCGGCACCCGGAGCGTGGCGCACTCCTGGCCGAGACCGGCGGGCCCGCACGCGCTCCAGGAGAGACCGGGAACGGTCGAGGGAAGGGTCGACGTGACGGGCGAGGGGGCGGCGGGCGCCGGGCCGCGGGAAGGGGCGGCGAGGGAGCCGGCGGAGGCGGTGGCAAGGGCGAGGGTGAGCGCTATTCCTGCGTAAGTCGTCATGCAGCAAGCCTTGTTGATCTGTCGTCAGCTCCCCATCCGGCAGGCACGCGGATACGGGGTGGGGCTGTCCCCCTAGACTCCGCCCCATGACCGACGCCGACGCCCGCAACCTCGACGCAGCCGCCTCCGACACCCGCACCTCCGACGCCGATGCCGCCGCCGACGCCGACGCCGATTCCGCCGCTGCCTCCGCCGCCGGCTCCGGCTCAGGCTCCGACTCCGGCTCCGACTCCGCCCGCGTCACGGCCGCCGCCGCCCTCGCCGCCGACCTCGCGCCGACCGGGACCCTGCGCGCCTCCATCAACCTCGGCAACCCGGTCCTCGCCCAGGGCACCCCCGAGGCCCCCGGCGGCATCACCGTGGACCTGGCCCGCGAGATCGGCGCCCGGCTCGGCGTACCCGTGGAGCTGCTCTGCTTCGACGCGGCCCGCAAGTCGTACGAGGCGATGGCGACCGGCCGCGCCGACCTCTGCTTCCTGGCCGTCGACCCGGCGCGCGAGGCGGAGGTGGCGTTCACCGCCCCGTACGTCGTCATCGAGGGCGTGTACGTGGTGCCGCGCGACTCCGCCCTGAAGACCCCGGAGGACGTGGACGCGCCGGGCGTGCGCGTCGGCGTGAAGGCGGGCTCCGCCTACGACCTCCACCTCACCCGCACCCTGCGGCACGCCACGGTCGTCCGGGGCGCGGAGGGCGTCGACACCTTCGCCGAGCAGGGCCTGGAGGCGGGCGCGGGCATCCGCCAGCCGATGACCGCGTACGCCGCGGCCCACCCGGAGGTCCGGCTCCTCGACGAGCGCTTCATGCAGATCCGCCAGGCGGTCGGCACGACCGCGTCCCGGTCCCCGGAGACCGTCGCCTTCCTGCGCGCCACGGTGGAGGAACTGAAGGCCAACGGCTTCGTCGAGGACGCCCTCCGCCGCGCCGGCCAGGACCCGACGCTGCTCGCGCCGCCCGCCTAGGGGATGTCCGGCTTCCGCGGGGGTGTTGCCGAGGAGGCGGCCAGCGGGCACCCCTCGCCGACCCGCGCTTCCAACTCGCCGCGCAGCTTCTCCAGTTCGGCCATCCGCTCGTCGACGACCCGGATCTTCTCCTCGAACAGCGCGGAGAGCCGCTCCGCGCTGTCCGGCGCGTCCCGCAGTTCCGCGCCGATGCGGGCGATCTCCGCGAGCGAGAAGCCGAGGGTCTGGGCAGTACGGACGTAGAGGAGCCAGGGCACGGTCTCCGGCGGGAAGTCGCGATAGCCGTTGGGGCGGCGCTCGCCGGTGACGAGGCCGCGCTTCTCGTAGAAACGGATGGTGTCGCGCGCCATGCCGGTCGCGGCGGCGAGTTCGCCGATGAGCATGCGTCTCCTCGAAGGGCTCGGACTTAGTCTCGGGCTCGGGTCCAGGCCGACGCCGGAGCGGGTGACTCGGGGCACCGGGGCCTCGGGGCCTCGGGCTTGACCTTGGACCGTGGTCCAGTGTTTAGCGTCGCCGGCATGACCACTGATTCCCGCCCCTACCTCCTCCTCGTCCGTACGAGCGCCTGGTACGACCTCGTCGTCACGGCCGCCTTCGTGACCCCGTGGACGTACGCCCTGCTCCACGAGGCCCTGTCGCTGGGGCCGCTGCCCGAGGGCAGCCCGATCCCGGTCCTGTACGCGAACCTCATGGGCTCCGTCGTCGTGGTGTGGGCCCTGCTCCGGGTGTTGCGGCCACTGCCCCTCCACGGCTTCCTCGACGGCGTCGCGCGCGTGCTGTTCGCGACCTGGCAGGCGTACGCGCTGGCGCACGGCGCGGCCGCCGTGGTGGGGCTGTTCCTCGCCGTCGAGGTGGCGTTCGGCCTGGCCCAACTCGTCCCGTGGGCACGGCCGGACGCGTGGAGAAACCGTCCCCGCCTCCGCCCGGAAACCCCCTGAGACGGCCCGCGAAGCCCTCTCCCGGCCCCTGTCCCGCACCCCGGGGAGCCGGGGACCCGCACCCGTTCGCGTACGCCCGCCAAGGCCCCCGCACAGCCCCGCCCGCAACCCACCACGCCCCCTCTGACCTGGGCTTTCACCTCTCACTCCCGTAGCGTTTCCCCGACACGGAAGGGGATCCGCATGGACCGCACGACCCGTACCGCCGAGGACGTACTCCGCCTGCTGGACGGCCTGTTCGCGGAGGACGCCGACAAGTGGCAGGAGTTCTACGAGGACCGCTCGCGGCCGGTCCCGTTCTTCGTCGACAAGCCGGACGAGAACCTGGCCGGCCACCTCGACGCCGGGCTGCTGCCCACCGGCGGCCGCGCGCTCGACCTCGGCTGCGGCCCAGGCCGCAACGCGCTCCACCTCGCGGCCCGCGGCTTCGAGGTCGACGCGGTGGACCTGTCCGCGGGCGCGCTCGCCTGGGCGCGGGAACGGGCGAGCGAGGCGGGCCTGGACAACGTCCGCTTCCTCCACGGCGACGCGTTCACGACGGACGGCCTGGTGGGCGACCGGGGCCCGTACGACCTGATCCACGACTCCGGCTGCTTCCACCACCTGCCGCCGCACCGCCGCGTCAGCTACCTCGCCTTCCTCGACCGCCACCTCGCCCCCGGCGGCCACTTCTCCCTCACCTGCTTCGCCGCGGGCCCCGGCGGCATGGGCTCCGAACTCCCCGACGCCGCCTTCTACCGCGACGCCACCCTCCACGGCGGCCTCGCCTACACCGCGGACGCCCTGCGCGCCCTCTTCACCGACGCGGCCGGCGGCCTCACCGAACTCTCCCTGCGCCGCATGCACGACGAACCCTCCGACTCGCCCCACTTCGGCGAATCATTCCTCTGGACGGCCCTCTTCCGCCGCCCCTAGAAACTCGGTCGGCAGCGTCAGCGCCCGCTGTTAGCCTCCTGGCGCTCGGTCCGTCACCAGGCCCGAGCGCCACAGGGGAGGGACACGTACTTGTCAGCCATGAGAAGAGCCGGCGCCAGAGCCGCGCTGCTGGGCAGCTGCCTCGCCACGGTCGTGGGGGTGGGCGTCGCCGCGCCAGGAACGGCGTACGCGGTGGACAACCTGCCGCCGAAGCAGCCGCTCGTGCAGGACCTGCAGACCAACTTCAAGCCGTGCGCGACCGGCGCCGAGCCGACCTACACCGGCGAGCCGCCGGCCCTCACGGCCCTGCTCGCCGACCCGGCCGAGGACGACCGGATCGGATACCCGGACCGGCTCACCGGCGAGTTCGAGATCTGGTGGACGGCCGCGGACGGCACCGAGCAGCGCCGCACCCTCACCACGTATCCGCAGGACACGGGCCGCATCCACCGCGTCACCGTGCCGTCCGACATCCCGGCCGACACCGTGATCTCCTGGCGCGTCCGCGCCAACGACGGGACGGTGAACGGCGCCTGGAGCTCCGAGGCCCCCGGCGCGGCCTGCCGATTCGTCTACGACAACAAGAGCCCCGAAGCTCCGGTCGTCAGCTCGCCCGAATACCCCGCGGACACGTGGCGGGTCGGCGGAGTCGGCGTCTACGGCAGCTTCACCCTGGACTCCCCCTCGCCCGACGTCCGGGAGTACCGCTACGGGCTCATCGGTGGCCCGTACGAGGTCGTCGTCCGTCCGGCCGAACTCGGCGGGCCGGCCACGTTCCGCTTCGCCCCGCTGAGCAGCTCGCCGCAGCGCGTCGAGGCGTACGCCGTCGACCGTTCGGGGCGGAGGAGCTCGACCACGTATTACACGTTCTACCCGAAGGCGGCGAGCGCGCCCGTCTCCGAGTGGAAGCTCGCCGACGCGGCCGGATCCACCACCGCCGCCGCCGAGACGGGCAAGCCGGCCGAGGCCGGCAGCGGTGTGACCTTCGGCGGGCCCGTGCCCTCCGGCACCTCGCTCACCTCCACTGCCGCCCTCGACGGCAGCAGCCACGCCTACCTCACCACGGACACCCCGGCGGTCGGCACCGGCGCCGGCAAGACCTTCGCCGTCGGTGCCTGGGTCCGCCCGGCCGAGACCGGCCGCACGATGACCGTGGCGAGCCAGGACGCCGCCGACGGGGCGGCCTACACCCTGGGCCTCGACGTACCGGACAGCGGTGCCGCGGCGTGGAGCTTCGCCATCGGCGACGCCAAGGTCACGGGCGGCGCGCCGGAGACCGGCGAGTGGGCCTACCTGCTCGGGCTCTACGACACGGAGACGGGCTACGCCCAGCTGTTCGTCAACGGCCATGAGGTCGGCACCAAGGTCAAGGCGACACCGGCCGCGGCCGATGGTGCGTTCCAGATCGGCCGTGTCTTCTCCAAGACGGGCCACAAGCACCGCTGGAACGGCGACATCGGCGATGTCCGGGCCTACGACCGGCTCGTCGTACCGTCGGAGGTAACCGAACTCGCTCGCCGCAAGCCGAAGCTCCTCGGCCACTGGTCGTTCAGCACCGAGGCCGACGGTGTCACTCCGGAGCAGAACGGCGGCGCGCCGCTGAAGCTCACGCCCGGCGCGACGATCTACCGGAACACGAACAACAACTGCATCCCCGACATCGACCCCGACTGCACCTACCAGCCGCCGCCACTCGTCGGCGACGGCAACCTGCGCCTCGACGGCAGCACCGGTCACGCGGCCACCGACGGCCCCGTCGTCGACACCGGGAACAGCTTCACCATCGGCGTACTCGTCCGAATCGCCGACGAGGACGCGACGCGGCCGATGACCGTGCTCTCGCAGGCCGGTGAGCACACCGACGCGTTCAAGCTGCGCTACGAGCCCTCGACGTACTCATGGCAGCTGATCGTGCCGGAGCGGGACGAGACCGGCGCGCCCGAGAAGGTCGTCTCCCAGGTCGAGATGCCATCCGGCAGCAGCGGATGGGGCACCCGCCTCGCGGTGGTCTACGACGACGCGACCGACACGCTCAAGCTGTACGCCGACGGCTACACCAACGCCGGGGCGACCACCCACCTCCCCAACGGCTGGAAGAGCACGGGGGCTCTCACGGTGGGCCGCGGCCGGACCGCCGACGGCTGGGGCGAGTACCTGAAGGGCGACGTCGACGAGATCCAGGCCTACGAGGGCGCTCTGCAGGACGGCGACATCACCGGCCTGGGTGGGGAGACCGAGCCCTGCCTGTGCATGGGCTGACCCCGCCTGTGCACGGGCTGACCCCCTGAGCGCTCAGCCCGCCGCCCGGGCCCTCCGCGGGCACAGGCAGAACGGGTGACCGGCCGGATCCGTGAGCACGAGGAACCGCTCCGGGTCCGGCTGGTGGGTGGCCCTGGCCGCCCCCAGGGACAGCAGGCGCGCCTCCGCCTCCGTCAGGTCGTCCACGTCGAAGTCCAGGTGCAGCTGCTGCGGCGCGTCCTGGCCGGGCCAGCGCGGCGGGCGGTAGTCGTCGACGCGCTGGAAGCCGATCATCAGCCCGCCCTCGCGTCGTACGGCGGCGAAGTCGGCGTGGTTCGCGGGGTGCAGCGGGAGCCCGGTCGCCCGGTGGTAGAACTCGGCGAGGGCGAGCGGGTCGGCGCAGTCGAGGGTGATCGCGGAGAGCTCCATGATCCCCAGCCTAGGGACGGCGCTCCCCGCCCGCCGCGAAAATCCCGCTGCTTCCCGGCCGCCCCCGCGCCTACCCTGCCTCCATGAGCTACACGAAGACCTCGTACGTGTGCCTCCCGTGCCGGGCCTCGTACAAGCAGGGTTACGGGCCCGAGCGCGAGCGGCACTGTCCGCGCTGCGCGCGCGTGATGATCCACGCGGGCTCGGCGTTCCAGCCGCCGCGGCGCCGCGACCGGGATGCCTGGCGGGCGCTGTCCGTCGTCCTGAACGCAGGGATCCGCTTCCACAAGAGCTGCTGCGGCGGCCCCGGCTGGCGCCCGCGCACCCTGCGCGAGGTGAAGGAACGCACCGCGTACGCCCGCCGCACCGGCGAGCCCATGGCCAAGGCCCTTCTCCGCGCGAACATGTAGGGCCCGCCCGCCGCTCGGGCCCGTCCGCCGCTCGGCCTGTCCCCATCCGGCCCGTACGCCCGTCCGCCCCGGCAGGCCCGTCCGCCCCCTCACATCGTGCGCAGGTGCTCCGCCAGCCGGTCGTACTCCTCCCGTACGCCCGCCTCCATGCCCGCCGCCAGTGCCTGGTCGCGGATCTCCGTCGTCGGCCAGAAGGACGTGCTGGTCAGAGCCGTGCCGCCGTCGGGGGTGGCGTCGAAGGAAAGGGTCACGCGGACCGGTTCCGCGCCCGGCATCTGCTCGAAGGTCTCGGAGTAGACGAGCCGCTCGCCCGGGACGATCTCCTCGTACACGCCGGAGAAGACGATCTCCTGGCCGTCGGGGGTGCGCTGGCCCCAGCGCCACGCTCCGCCCGGGCGCAGGTCGATCTCGCAGACCGACATGGTCAGCGCGGCGACGCCGTACCACTTCCGTACGTGCTCGGGGCGCGTCCACGCCTCCCAGACCCGCTCCACCGGGGCGTCGAAGGTGCGGGTGATGACCAGCTCGCGGTCGGCCGGCGTGGTCAGCAGCGTGATCATCGGATCCTCCCGTGTGCGTATGCGCGTCGCCGTAACGGGGCCGATTCCTTCTCCTGATTTTCCTGTCGCGATTCCCTCTCCTCAGGATGAACCCGGCGGACTGCCCGGGCGAACGGGGAATCCAGTGAACACGTTCAACCGTCAAGCGCTATCGTGCTCCCACGCGGCCTGCGTATTTCCAACGCGCCGCTCTTCCGACCTGTGGGGGGTCCACCAGATGCGCTCAACGCGCACGCTGCCGCATGCCTTGGTACGTGCGGCAACCGTATTCGCACTTTCGGCAGGCGTCGCCCTGCCGGCCGTCGTCGCGGCTCCGGCCGCGTACGCGGCCACCGTCACGCAGACGACCACCCTGGACGACGGCCGGCTGACCCTCGGGGGGCTGCCGAGCACCGCGCTCTGGGTGAAGGTGAGCGTCCTCGCCTCCAGCGCCCCGGACGCCGCCGTGCTCGCCTCGACGGACGAGCTCTCGGCCACCGGCACCTACGCCTGGACGACCGACGCTCCGATCAAGCTGCCCGAGGGCACCGCCTTCGGCGACTACCCGCTCGCCGTCGAGTACCGCCTCCCGGGCGGCCTCGTCACGCGCTGGACCGGCGGGTCCTTCGGCTACAAGCTGCACACCGGTGTCTCCTCGGTCGCCTTCGACCGCGCGACCACCACCTTCGACCAGCGTGACGTCACGCTGTCCGGCAAGGCCACCACCTGGAACCCGGCCACCGGCGAGCGCACGCCCGCCGCCGAGGGCACCTCGGTGAAGGTCACGCTGAACCTGACGGACGCCTACGGCCTGCCGAAGACGAGGACCGCCACCGCCACCACGGTGGCCGACGGCGCCTTCTCGCTGCCCGTCACGCCGGACGCGAAGATCACCGGCGGCACCGCCGAGGTCCAGGCCACGACCGAGGTCGACCCGGACGCCGCGCGCCAGGTGCCCGCCGTGGGCGTCGAGAAGCTCACGTACCGGATCACCTCGGACGCGAGCAAGTACCGCGTCAACGCCGGCACGGACGTCACCATCTCCGGCCGCGTCGAGCGCCTGACGGAGGACGGCTGGAAGGGCTTCGGCGGCGCCCCGGTGGTCACCACCGGCACGCAGCCGCTGTCGTACGACCGTGTCCTCAAGGACGAGATCGGCTCCGGCACCTCGCTCCAGGACGGCTCCTTCTCCTACCTGTCGCGGGTCCAGTACTCGACGACCGGCGCCTACACCGGCCTGCGTCCCTCCGTGTACTACGGCGAGGGCAACGAGCGTCCGACCGACATGGCCCCGCTCGCGGTGCCGCAGCAGTTCTCGTTCACCGCGACCGCGCAGACGCTCAGCCAGTTCGGCGAGCTCAACGTGCGCGGCCGGCTGGGCACCGGCTACTGCGACGTGAAGCCCGACTGGGTCGCCCTCCAGGTCTCCCTGGACGGCGGGCGCACCTGGGGCCAGATGAAGTCCATGCCGGTGAACTCCGCCTGCGCGTACGACTTCAACGTCTGGGGCTACGAGAACGCCCTGTACCGGGTCTACCACCCGGAGACGGATCGTTTCGTCGCCAAGACGAGCACCCCGGTCCGCCTGTCCCGGATCCCGACCCGGATCGTCAACGTCACCATCAGCCCCTCGCGTCCGCGCACCGGCGGCAGCATGACCGTCAAGGGTCTGGTGCAGCAGAAGGTCAACGGCGTCTGGAAGGCCATGCCGGGCGCGCGCCTGACGCTGGTCTTCCGGTTCAAGGGTGACCCCGAGGACGCGTGGTACTGGGCCAAGAAGGACATCCCGACCAACTCCTACGGCAACTTCAGCTTCAGCACCACCAACTACGGCGACGGCACGTGGGCCCTGGTGTGGCAGGAAAAGAACGGCTACTTCTACAGCGAGTCGAGGGAGATCTACGTCGATGCGCTCTGACCTCCGACGGCTCTCCGCCGTCTCCCTCGTCACGGCGCTCACCCTGGGCGCGGCGGCCGGCCCGGCCTTCGCCGAGGACGCTCCCGCCGCGAGCCCCGTGGGCATCGGCCGTGCGCTCACCAACGACGCCGAGCGCGGCAGCTTCCAGGTGACCGCGTGGACGGACGCGCCGCAGGCGACCGTCACCGCGGTGTCCGCCAAGGTCCGGCAGGGCGACACCGTCCTCGCCGACATCCCGGCGCTGGTGGAAAGCCAGTCGTACAAGGGCACGTTCTCCGTACCGGCCGAGGCGACGCTCAAGCTGGTGGAGGACCAGGGCTCCATCCCGGAGCTCGGCAAGTACGCGATCGACGTCACCGCCACCGACTCGCTCGGCAACACCGTGACCCGCACCGACGCGGGCACGCTCGATTTCACGCTGAAGCCGCGCCTGAAGGACTTCCACCTCGGCACCCCCAGCTGGGCGGACCCGTACCTGCGTCCGCAGGGCAAGCTGGTCGGTATCCAGCCCGGTTCGGGCGACGAGGTCGTGATCCCCGAGGCGAAGGTCTCGTACCAGCGCGGCGGGCCGGACGGCGAGACCGTCGGCTCCGCCGACACGACCGTCACCGGCGAGTTCGCCGGCGCGCCGGTCGAGCTGGCCACGCGCTACGAGCACTTCTACGCGACGTACAGCGGTGACACCGCGAAGGTGCACGGCAGCACCTTCCAGTACGGCAGCCCGGCCGCGGACCTGAAGGCCAAGTGGATGCGGCTCCAGGTCACCGCCGACAAGACGCGCGCGACGAACGGCGAAACGGTCACTCTTACCGGCCGGCTCACCGATCCGGAGAACGCCGAGGCCCCGCTGCCGAACGAACCGCTCAAGGCGCAGCTCGGCGGCGGCCTGTCCAAGACCGTGCTCACGGACGCGGAGGGCAAGTTCACGGTGCAGCTGGTGGCGGCACCGAGCCGGGACTCGAGCGGCTGGACGGTCTCTTCGGGCAGTTGGTTCCAGGGCATCTCGACCGTCAGCGGCCCGCTCGTGATGCCGCTGGACTCGCGCACCTCCGTCGTGGGCTACAAGCTCGGCACCGACGCCCGCCTCACCGTGTACGGCGAGTTCCGCTCCCCGTACGAGAGTTGGTCGGGCACCTCGTCGCAGCAGACGGTGATCCTGGAGCAGTCACCGGACGGGCAGACCGGATGGAAGAAGGTC
Organism: Streptomyces sp. NPDC127092; assembly: GCF_042722475.1. Classification (NCBI taxonomy): domain Bacteria; kingdom Bacillati; phylum Actinomycetota; class Actinomycetes; order Kitasatosporales; family Streptomycetaceae; genus Streptomyces; species Streptomyces sp. NPDC127092. The sequence continues at coordinate 142,491 of NZ_JBHXFE010000006.1, read as the reverse complement.
GCCTCGACGAGCTTCTACTCGAACATACGCAACCCCTTCGTCATCGGCACCTGGAGCAAGGGCGGCTGGTTCCGGCTCCGGCACCTGGAGTCCGACCAGTACGCCGAGTCCGTCAGCAAGCCCTTCTACGTCGTCCGCACCGAGACCCGCGTCACCGGCCTCAAGGCCTCCCCGGACCCCGTCGCCAAGGGTTCGACGATCACGGTCACGGGCTCGCTCCAGCAGTACACCAGCGGCGCCTGGCGCGGTCTCGGCTCGCAGTCGGTGAGCATCTGGTACAAGAAGTGGGGCACGACCACCTGGAAGCAGGTCGCCTCCGGCAAGTCCTCCTCGACGGGCGCGGTCTCGCTGAAGACCACGGCGACCGCCGACGGCTGGTACCAGATCCGCTACTACGGTGACGGCACCCACTTCCAGACGTTCAGCGGCCAGGACTGGGTCGACGTCCGCTGAGCCTCTTCCGTAAGTCCCGGAAACACTGAAGGGCGGCACCCTCTCGGGTGCCGCCCTTCGGCGTTGCTCAGGAGATCCGATCCCTCAGGATCAGAAGTCCATGTCACCGCCCGGCATGCCGCCGCCGGCCGGCGCGGCGGCCTTCTCCGGCTTGTCGGCGATGACGGCCTCGGTGGTGAGGAACAGGGCCGCGATGGAGGACGCGTTCTGCAGCGCGGAACGGGTCACCTTGGCGGGGTCGATGATGCCCTCGGCGATCATGTCGACGTACTCACCGGTCGCGGCGTTCAGGCCGTGGCCGACGGGCAGGTTGCGCACCTTCTCGACGATGACGCCGCCCTCGAGACCACCGTTGACGGCGATCTGCTTCAGCGGGGCCTCCAGGGCCAGCTTGACGATGTTGGCACCGGTGGCCTCGTCGCCGTCCAGCTCGAGCTTCTCGAAGACGGAGGAGGCCTGCAGCAGGGCCACGCCACCGCCGGCGACGATGCCCTCCTCGACGGCCGCCTTCGCGTTGCGCACGGCGTCCTCGATGCGGTGCTTGCGCTCCTTGAGCTCGACCTCGGTCGCGGCACCGGCCTTGATGACGGCGACGCCACCGGCGAGCTTCGCCAGGCGCTCCTGGAGCTTCTCGCGGTCGTAGTCCGAGTCGGAGTTCTCGATCTCGGCGCGGATCTGGTTCACGCGACCCGCGACCTGCTCGCTGTCACCGGCACCGTCGACGATGGTGGTCTCGTCCTTGGTGATGACGACCTTGCGGGCGCGGCCCAGCAGGTCCAGGCCGGCGTTCTCGAGCTTGAGGCCGACCTCCTCGGAGATGACCGTGCCGCCGGTGAGGATGGCGATGTCGTTCAGCATGGCCTTGCGGCGGTCGCCGAAGCCCGGGGCCTTGACGGCGACGGACTTGAAGGTGCCGCGGATCTTGTTGACGACCAGGGTCGACAGGGCCTCGCCCTCGACGTCCTCGGCGATGATCAGCAGCGGCTTGCCCGACTGCATGACCTTCTCGAGGAGCGGGAGCAGGTCCTTCACCGAGGACACCTTGGAGTTGACGATGAGGATGTACGGGTCCTCGAGCGCGGCCTCCATGCGCTCCATGTCGGTCGCGAAGTACGCCGAGATGTAGCCCTTGTCGAAGCGCATGCCCTCGGTGAGCTCCAGCTCCAGACCGAAGGTCTGGGACTCCTCGACGGTGATGACGCCTTCCTTGCCGACCTTGTCCATGGCCTCGGCGATGAGCTCGCCGATCTGGGTGTCGGCGGCGGAGATGGAGGCGGTGGAGGCGATCTGCTCCTTGGTCTCGACCTCCTTGGCCTGGTCGAGCAGCGCACCGGAGACGGCCTCGACGGCCTTCTCGATGCCGCGCTTCAGGGCCATCGGGTTGGCGCCGGCGGCAACGTTGCGGAGGCCCTCACGGACCAGGGCCTGGGCGAGGACGGTGGCGGTGGTCGTACCGTCGCCGGCGACGTCGTCCGTCTTCTTGGCGACTTCCTTGACCAGCTCGGCGCCGATCTTCTCGTACGGGTCCTCGAGCTCGATCTCCTTGGCGATGGAGACACCATCGTTGGTGATCGTGGGGGCGCCCCACTTCTTCTCGAGGACGACGTTGCGGCCCTTGGGGCCGAGGGTGACCTTGACGGCGTCAGCGAGCTGGTTCATGCCGCGCTCGAGACCGCGCCGGGCCTCCTCGTCGAACGCGATGATCTTGGCCATGTGAAGTGGTCCTCCCGGACATGGGGTGGATAACGCTCCTGGACCGCGCCGACGCCCGCGACGGACGGCCCGCGCTCCTCGTGGTTCCTTCCCCACTCGGTCCGCGACCTCGTCTGCCCGATCCTCGTAAGCACTCTCACCTTCAGAGTGCTAACGCCAATGATTAGCACTCGCCCTAGGAGAGTGCAAGCGACTCCCGCAGATCGAGAGCCCCGGACGCGACAGGCCCCGGACACGACAGGCCATCCGCGCGAGCCCCGGGCGGACCCGGCGGCCGGCACCCGCCGGGAAACGCGCGAGGGGCCCGCATCCCGGTCAGGATGCGGGCCCCTCGACGGAAGTGCGTCGGTGGCCGATCGCGCCGCGCTCAGACGGCGAGCTTGACCATGTCCGCCTGCGGACCCTTCTGGCCCTGCGAGATCTCGAACTCGACCCGCTGACCCTCTTCGAGGGTGCGGTACCCGTCCATCTGGATCGCGCTGTAGTGGACGAAAACATCCGCACCACCGTCGACCGCGATGAAGCCGTAGCCCTTCTCCGCGTTGAACCACTTGACGGTGCCCTGAGCCATGCCTAACTCCCCTATTACTGGCCCTTGCGCGGGACCGCACTTCGCGGACCCGGGTCAGACCCTGCGCCGGAACGCGTCGACCGCGGCTGAATGTATCTGCCCAACTGCCCTCTGCAACAGGTCAATCGGACGAGAATTCTGGGCAGCCCGGAAAGGGGAATTGGGGAGAATCCCCAGGATTACGGGGCAAGTCGGGCCCGGCAAAAAGCGCAGAAGGTACACAAGGCACGGGCACTTTGGCTGCTTCTTGTCGTGCGCGGACGCATTCTCATATGCGTCTGGCATGAGCAGCGGAGGGGACTTCCCCAACTCTACCGCGCTCAACCATGCAGAATTGCCCCTTCCGCTTTCTCTCGCGGAAGGGGCAATTCAGATATCTCAGGTACCCGCGGGTAGGGCTCAGCAGCCGCCGGCGACCGCCGGGATGATCGAGACGCCCGCGCCGTCCGGCGTCGCCGTCTCCAGGCCCTGCTCGAAGCGCACGTCGTCGTCGTTCACGTACACGTTGACGAAGCGGCGCAGCTTGCCCTGGTCGTCCAGGACGCGGGCGGCGATGCCGGTGTGGTTCTTCTCCAGGTCGGCGATGACCTCGGCGAGGGTCGCGCCCTCGGCGGGCACCTCGGCCTCGCCGCCCGTGTAGGTGCGGAGGATGGTGGGGATGCGGACGTTCACGGCCATGGCTGTCTTCGTACCTCTCGGATTCAGTGGGCCAGGCCCGCGTCGCGGAACGCGTCCAGGCTCGGGCGGATGGTGGCGGTCGCCTGCGAGCTGTCGGCCACGGCGTCCAGGGTCTTGAGGCCGTCACCGGTGTTGAGGACGACCGTGGTCAGCGTGGGGTCGAGCAGACCGTTCTCGACGAGCTTGCGCGTCACGCCGACGGTCACGCCGCCCGCCGTCTCGGCGAAGATGCCCTCGGTGCGGGCGAGGACCTTGATCGCGTCGACGACCTGCTCGTCGTTCACGTCCTCCACGGCGCCGCCCGTACGGCGGGCGATGTCGAGGACGTACGGGCCGTCGGCCGGGTTGCCGATGGCCAGCGACTTGGCGATGGTGTTCGGCTTCTGGGGGCGCACCACGTCGTGGCCGGCCTTGAAGGCGGCCGACACCGGGGAGCAGCCCTCGGCCTGGGCGCCGAAGATCTTGTACGGCTTGTCCTCGACCAGACCGAGCTTGATCAGCTCCTGCAGACCCTTGTCGATCTTGGTGAGCTGGGAGCCGGAGGCGATCGGGATGACCAGCTGGTCCGGGATGACCCAGCCGAGCTGCTCGCAGATCTCGTACGCGAGCGTCTTCGAGCCCTCGCCGTAGTACGGGCGGAGGTTGACGTTGACGAAGCCCCAGCCCTCGCCCAGCGGGTCGCCGATGAGCTCCGAGCAGAAGCGGTTCACGTCGTCGTAGTTGCCCTCGATGGCGACGAGGTCGCCGCCGTACACACCGGCCATGACGACCTTGCCCTGCTCCAGGTCGTGCGGGATGAACACGCAGGAGCGGAAGCCGGCCCGGGCGGCGGCGGCGCCGACGGCGCCGGCCAGGTTGCCGGTGGAGGAGCAGGAGAGGGTGGTGAAGCCGAAGGCGCGGGCGGCCTCGATGGCCTGGGCGACGACCCGGTCCTTGAAGGAGTGGGTCGGGTTGCCGGAGTCGTCCTTGACGAACAGCTTGCCGGGCTCGACGCCGATCTCGCGGGCGAGGTTGTCGGCCTGGACGAGCTTGGTCCAGCCCGGGTTCAGGTTGGGCTTCTCGGCGACGTCGGCCGGGACGGGCAGCAGCGGGGCGTAGCGCCAGATGTTGGCCGGGCCGGCCTCGATCTGCCTGCGCAGCGCCTCGGGGTCACCGGTCGGCAGGTCATAGGCGACTTCGAGCGGGCCGAAACACAGCTCGCAGGCGAAGATCGGGCCGAGCGCGAAGGTCTCGCCGCATTCGCGGCAGGAGAGGCCGGACGCGGGACCGAGGTCGACCTGGGTCGTCTGCGGGGAAGCGGGTGCGACGGTCTGTACAGCCATGGAGGCGAGGCCCTTTCTCCTCATCTTCCTCATGACGCATTTCGCCATGAGACGGATTTGGCACCTTCCCTAGTCGGGGACCTCGCTGGAGGACGAGTAGTGACCGACTGGAGGGTTGCCGGGGCTTCAACGGGCCGTTTCCCTCTGCCCCTCTGGATGAGCGGTATTCGATTGTGAGACGCGGGCGGCACCCCGACATGCATCGGGCATCCGCGTTGTTCAAGACTGTAACCGAAGCCCTGGACGGGCGAGACGGTCGTCCGATCCGCGAGATGGAGATCACGTTGCTGGAAGAAGTGGAGCGCTGGCTGGCCCGGCGGTCCTGGTCCGTGGCCGACCGTCCGCTGGAGCGGGTCCTCGCCGCGAAGCGCGGGACGAAGGTCAGCGTGGTGCTGCCCGCGCTGAACGAGGAGGCGACGGTCGGCGCGATCGTCTCCGTGATCCGCCGCGAGCTGATGACGGAGGCCGTGCCGCTGGTGGACGAGCTGCTGGTGATCGACTCGGGCTCCACGGACCGTACGGCGGAGGTGGCCGCGGCGGCCGGCGCGCGGGTGGTGGCGCGGGACGCGATCCTGCCGCGGATACCGGCGGTGCCGGGCAAGGGCGAGGTCCTCTGGCGGTCACTGCTGGTGACGAGCGGGGACGTCATCTGCTTCGTGGACGCGGACCTCAGGGACTTCTCGGCGGACTTCGTGACGGGCATCGTCGGCCCGCTGCTCACCGACCCGGACGTGGACTTCGTGAAGGCGATGTACGACCGCCCGCTGGGCGACGCACCGGGTCAGGGCGGGCGGGTGACGGAGCTGGTGGCCCGGCCGCTCCTCAATCTGCACTGGCCGCGCCTCGCCGGCTTCGTGCAGCCGCTGGGCGGCGAGTACGCGGCGCGGCGCTCCCTGCTGGAGCGGCTGCCGTTCCCGGTCGGTTACGGGGTGGAGCTGGGTCTGCTCGTGGACGCGCTGCACACGGTCGGCCTGGACGCGCTCGCACAGGTGGACGTGGGAGTGCGCAAGCACCGCCACCAGGACGGCCAGGCCCTGGGCCGGATGGCGGCGGCGATCTACCGGACGGCGCAGCTGCGGCTCTCGCGCGGCCATCTCGTACGGCCGCGGCTGACCCAGTTCGAGCGGGGCGAGGACGGCTTCGCACCGCGGACGTACCCGGTGGACACGGAGGAGCGCCCGCCGATGACGGAGATCGCGGAGTACGCGGAGCGCCGCCGCGTGGCGTAACACCCGATAATGCGCCTTTCTGCCTAAATTTCCGTTTCATGCGGTTCAAGACTGAAACGGGAATCCTGACGGCCGCCCTGGGTCTCGTGGCCGGGTCACTGTCCTTCGCCGGAGCCGGCCCGGCCGCCGCCGATGTCGTCGAGCCCTTCGGCAAGCGCGAAGCCGGCGTCCACCTTGGCGACACCAGGCCCGACCTGGGCAAGACCGGCCGGACGGCCCCGCAGAGCACGTACACCCCGTCCCCGGCGCACACGCCGTCCGCGCTTCCACGCCTCGGCCCGCCCGGCACCAACGGCGGCGCGATGGCGGAGACCGACGCCGGCACCGAGCGCCTGTGGCTGCTGGGCGCACTGGGCCTGGCACTCGCGGCGACGGGCGTGGTGGCCGTGGCGGCGACGCGGGGGCGCAGAGAGTACTGAGCAGGCGCGGGGAATGCGCGGAGGGCCTTTCCCGTGCGGGAAAGGCCCTCCGTCTCCCGGCAGGTGTTCCTGTCAGCCGGTGTAGTAGCCGGCCATGTCGGCGACGAGGTCGACGGACCCGCTCCGGTTGTAGAAGGTGATCTTCCCGTCCCTGACCGGGACGACGACCATGTTCGCCACCGTCTGCCCGGCGACGAAGTTGAGGTTGGACGCCGCGGTGCGGGTCGTGCCGTACGGGTACACCGACACGAAGCCGGTCGCGGTCGCGTTCGTCGCGGTGACGTTGAGGACCACGGCCTTGTACTGGTCACCGACCGTGAGGCTCACCGTCTGCCCCGCGCCGACCTTGGCCTGGTCCACCCCGACGCCCGCACCCGTGCGGGTGTCCATCACGCGCTTCGGCTTCGTTCCGGTGAAGACCGAGCCGGTGCCCTGCTTGAAGTAGCCGGCGACATCGGCGATGACGTCCACCGAACCGGCCCGGTTGTAGAAGGTGATCTTCCCGTCCCTGACCGGGACGACGACCATGTTGGGCACGGTCCGGCCGGCCGGGAAGTTGACGTTCGAGACGTTCGGCCGGGCGGTGCCGTACGGGTAGACCGACACGAAGCTCGGTGACGTCGCGTTCGTCGCCGTCACGTTGAGGGCCACCGCGGTGGCTCCCGGTTCGGTCACCGGGAGCGTCACCGTGCCGCCGCCCGGGATCTTCGCCTGCGGCACTCCGGTGCCGTCGCGGGTGTCCATCAGCCGGGCCGGCGTCACCGGCTGGTACGCCGAGGCCTCGGTGCCGGCGGTGTAGTAGCCGGCGACGTCGGCGATCAGGTCGACGGATCCGTTCTTGTTGTAGAAGTTCACGAAGCCGTTGACGACCGGCACGGTCACGAGGTTGGACACCGTCTGGCCGGCCGCGAAGTTGAGGCTGGAGGCGGATGTCCGGTAGGTGCTCGCCGGGTAGGCGGAGACGAAGCCGGCGGCCGTCGCGTTGGTCGCGGTGACGTTGAGGACCACCGCCGTCAGCCCGCTCCTCGGCACGCCGCCGGCCCCGGCCACCTCGAGGGAACGCGTCTCCCCCGGGCCGACCTTCCCCTTCCAGGTGCCGAGACCGTTACGGGTGTCCATGAGCCGGGCGGGAGTCAGTGGCGTGTACGTGCCCGGCAGCGTGCTGAGCCCGACGTCGAACGACTCGACGCTTCCGGTGGATCGCAGGGCGGCGCCCGTGCCGTCGGCGGGCTGCGCCGTCATGACGTACGTGTAGGTGGCGTCCTCCAGGCCCCGGCCGAGCTGGTCCCTGCTGTCCCAGTCGATCGCGACGCCCGCGCCGTTGCCCCGCGCTCCCTGGTAGGTGCGGACGACGGTGCCGGAGGCCTCCCGGATCTCGACCTTCCAGGCGCCGACGGAGCGGGAGGTCCGCCAGCGCAGCTGGGTCGTGCCGCCGCTGATCCTGCGCTCGAACGTGTCGAGCATGACGAACGGCTGCGGAGCCACCGGCACCCGCTTGACGTGGATGTTCTTCTGGGCGTCGACGAAGGCGACGTTCGCGCCGAACTTGTCCACGGTCCAGGCGCCGCCCCGGCCGTCCGCATCCGCCCAGGCGGGCACGGTGGCGAGGTCGCTGGTCTGCCCGGTGGCCGCGTTCGTCAGCAGCAGCTTGTGCGCGGTCCGGTCGTGCCGTACGACGAAGCCGTCGCCGAGCAGCGATTCTCCCGCCGTCACGGGCACGTTCTTCTTCAGGGTCCGGTCGTAGACGCCGGCCTTGTCGGCCCCGCAGGCCCAGTACAGCCAGCGGCCGACGGCCTGGAGCTCGGTGGGACGGCAGCCGGAGCCCAGCTCGACGGGCGCCGAGGTGGCCCCGCTCTTGAGGTCGTAGGCGTTGACCTGGCCGGTGGAGGTGGCCGTGGCGGACTTCCAGACCTGGCTGCCCCACAGGGCTGCCGCCGACTTGTTCAGGGTGAGCCGGACCTCGTTCTGGTTCAGGTTGTCGATGTCGAGGTCGACGGCGTAGGTCGTGTCACCGTCCCTGGCCAGGACGTACCGGCCGGCGGCGTCCACGACGGTGCTCTCGGTGGGCAGATCCGTGTAGCGGTAGGAGTCGTCCGTGGGTGCCTTGACGCTCGTCCCGGCTCCGTACACCGCGTTGCCGTCGCCCAGCGACCGCAGTCCGTGCGGCGTCTGCCACAGACGGTGGCGCAGCTCGGGCGCGGTCGCGGCCGGCGTGCCGGTCGCGGTCGTGTCGACGTCGAACAGGGCGGGCGTCCCGGGGCTCAGGGCCGGGGCCGAGTCGGAGAGGTAGCTCAGTCGGCCGCCGCCCAGTGCCAGACCGCTGTACGTGGCGGGAACCTGGGGCACCTTCTTCACGACATCGATCACGGGGGCGCCGCCGTCCCCGGGAGAGACGCGGTGGACCGCCCAGTCGGTGGCGCTGCTGCCGCCGACCACGAGAACGGTGCCGTCCGGGGCCGTGACGAAGCCCTTCGCCCCGGCGGGCAGCAGGTCGCGGACGGGGCCGCCGCCGAGCGGGACCTCCTGGAGCTTCTGCCGCAGCACGCCGTCCGCGTCGTAGGAGGCGGCGGAGTGGACGTAGACGACGTGACCGCCGACCACGGCGAACTCCGGGTATTCGGAGGTGGCGTACGGCCTGGCGACGACCGTGCGCACCGGCGTGGCCGCGGCGTCCGAGCGGGGCACGGTGTACAGGCTGCCGCTACCGCCCGACCAGCCCAGGACGTGCTCGGCGCCGAGCCGGAGGGTCCCCGTCACGGGGAAACCACCGGGGAGCCGGACGAGCGTGGCGGTCCCGTAGTCGAGGTAGAAGCGCGCCGAGCCGTCGGCGGTGAAGCGGAGGATCGCGCCACGGGTGTCCTGGGTGACGGGCACGGCCAGGCCCAGGTCCGTGGGGACGCCGGTGACCGGGGTCTCGGTGGTGCCGCCGTCCGCCAGGCGTACCAGGCTGAGTGCCGACGTCTCGCCGTCCTGATCGGTGCGGGCGACCACGGTGTCGGCGGTGTACGTGTTGAGCCAGCTCCGGCCCGCGGGGAGGGGGATCTCGGTCACGGCTCGCGTGGCGACGTCGACGATCCGGGCGGTGCCGGCGTCATAGGAGGCGTAGAGCCCGGAGTGCCCGTACTGGGCCGCCACGGGCTGCGCCGTCGTGGCACCGGTGACAGTGTCCGTCCACAGCAGGTCGTTCACGCCGTCCTGCCGGTGGAGGTAGCCGGTGGTCCCGGCGCCGATCAGCCGTTCCAGGCGCGGCTGGTGGCGACCCGGGTCCGGCACGACGACCTCGTCGGCCGGCAGGGGGTCGGCGGCGAGCGCCGGAGTGGTGAGCGCGGTGGACAGGCCGACGGTCATGCCGACGGCGGTCACGAACGCGAGCGCTCCGCGGGTGCGCAGATACAAGGAAGTCCCCTCCATGAGCCTGTTCCTCAGGCATCGGGCGGGTGACCAGTGCTCGCGCGTCCCGCGCGGCCCCCTCCGGTGCTTCCCGTCCGAGGCGGTGATCGTAACAGCGGGATTCCGGCCACCGTCGGTGGTTTCGAACTGGTTCAGGCCGTACGTCGGCTCGATGACCAGCGGCCCGCGCCCCCTGCGCAGCCGCGTACCCGGCACCCCGGCCCGTCTGGAATCCGTACGTTTGAGCGTTTACCGGACGGGCTAGGTTCGCCGTATGGCTTCCGTCCTCCTGGCATCGAACCGCGGCCCCGTCTCGTACAGCGTGCGCGACGACGGGACGCTCGACACCCGGCGGGGCGGCGGCGGGCTCGTCTCGGGCCTGAGCGCCGTCTCGTCGCAGGGCTCCGCCGACGACACCCTGTGGGTGTGCGCGGCGCTCGGCGACGGCGACCGCGAGGCCGTGCGCCGCCGGGTCGCCGAGCCGGGCGTGCGCATGCTGGACATCGACCCGGAGGTGTACGCCGACGCGTACAACGGCATCGCGAACTCCGTGCTGTGGTTCCTCCACCACCATCTGTACGAGATCCCGCGCGAGCCCGTCTTCGACGCGGAGTTCCGCCGCCGCTGGGAGTCCTACCGCGGCTACAACCGCGCCTTCGCCGAAGCCCTCGCGGAGGCCGCCGACGAGGGCGCGGCGGTGCTGGTGCAGGACTACCACCTGGCCCTGGTCCCCGGAATGCTCCGCGAGCTGCGCCCGGACCTCCGGATCGGCCACTTCACGCACACGCCGTGGGCGGACCCGGCCTATCTGCACATGCTGCCGCAGGACATCGAGGAAGAGCTGGTGTGGGGCATGCTCGGCGCGGACGAGCTGGGCTTCCACACCGCCCGGTGGAGCGGCGCCTTCATGCAGAGCACGTCCATGGACAACGCGTCGGGGACCGCCGTGCCCTTCTTCCCCGCGGGAAGCCGCTGGCGGGGCGTGGAACACCGGCGCGGCGGCGGGCCCGGGCCGATGCGCACCACCCATGTCTCCGTGCTCCCCCTCGGCGTCGACGGCGACGAGCTGCGGGCCCTCGCCCACCGCCCCCAGGTGGACGACCGCCTGGCCCGGCTCCGCGAGGAGGTCGGGGACCGGAAGACCATCGTCCGCGTCGACCGCACCGAACTCTCGAAGAACATCCTGCGCGGCCTGCTCGCCTACCGGGAGCTGCTCACCGTCCACCCCGAGTGGCGCGACCGGGTCGTCCACCTGGCCTCCGCCTACCCGTCCCGCCAGGACCTGGAGTCGTACCGCGCGTACACGGCCTCCGTCGTCGCCCTGGCCGAGGAGATCAACGCCGAGTTCGGCACGGCGGACTGGCGGCCGGTCCTGGTCTCGGTCGAGGACGACTTCACCCGCTCCCTCGCCGCCTACCGCCTGGCCGACGTGGCGCTGGTCAACCCGGTCCGCGACGGCATGAACCTGGTCGCCAAGGAGATCCCGGTGGTCTCCGAGGCGGGCTGCGCCCTGGTGCTCTCCCGCGAGGCCGGCGCATACACGGAGCTGAGCCAGGACGCGCTCACGGTGAACCCCTTCGACGTCACCGAGACCGCCGACGCCCTCCACCGCGCCCTGTCGATGCCCGCCGCCGAGCGCGCCGAACGCACCAAGCGCCTCGCCGCCGCGGCCACGGCCCTGCCGCCGCAGCGCTGGTTCCTGGACCAGCTGGAGGCGCTGCGGTCCCGGTGACCCCGGGGCGCCCCCCGCCGCTTCCCGGCCGCCCCTCCCCCTCCCCCCGCTGCTCCCCTGTATCCGGGCGGAAATTCTTCGGGGTCTCCCCCTCCTCCCGGCAGGGTCTTCCGTGTCAGACTCTGCGACCGATCGTTCCCCCAGGCGATCCGTAACCCCCGACGGAATCACGCGCACCATGCGTCACCCACGCATGCGAGCGAAGGGATCGCGAACAACGTGAAAAAGATTGTTGTGGGCATGACCCTCGGGTCAGCGCTCACCGCACTCCTCGCAGCGGGGCTCACCCCGGCCGCCGCGCAGGAAGCAAGGGACGCCGGCACCGGCGCCGGCGCGGCGCACCGGGCGGACAACCGCCCCGGACCGCTGACCAAGCAGCGCACCGAACTGCGCGAGCAGGCGATCGACCTGGTCGCCAAGGGCAAGGCCAAGGCGAACGCCAAGGGCGTCGTCGAGGTCGCGCCCGGCAAGTTCGCGGAGACCGAGACCACCACCGCCACCCGCCAGGAGAAGATCTTCACGATCCTCTCCGAGTTCGGCACCGAAGGCTCCGGCAAGCTCGGCACCGTCCCCGGTCCGCTCCACAACGAGATACCCAAGCCGGACCGCAGCGTCGACAACTCCAACGCCTGGAGCCCCGACTTCAACAAGGCGCACTACGAGAACCTCTTCAACGGTCCCGGCGAGTCCATGCGGACCTACTACGAGAAGCTGTCGAGCGGCGCCTACTCGGTCACCAACGTGGTCGAGGACTGGGTCAAGGTCCCCGGCAACGCCTCCACGTACGGCGACAACGCCGTCGAGGACAACGGCGGCTCCTGGGCCTTCATCCAGGACACCGGCGACGCCTGGTGGAACGCGCAGATCGCGGCCGGCAAGACGCCCGCCGAGATCGACGCCTACCTCGCCCAGTTCGACGTCTGGGACCGCAACGACTGGGACCACGACGGCAACTTCGACGAGGCCGACGGCTACATCGACCACTTCCAGGCCGTGCACGCCGGCATGGGCGAGGACGCGGGCGGCGGCGCGCAGGGCGAGGACGCCATCTGGTCGCACCGCTGGTACGTCAACGGTGACGACTACGGTCTCACCGGTCCCGTCGTCGCCGGCACCCAGAACAAGGCGGGCGGCGCCCGCATCGGCCAGTCGAAGTACTGGCTCGGCGACTACACCACCGAGGGCGAGAACGGCGGCCTCGGCGTCTTCTGCCACGAGTTCGGCCACGACCTCGGCCTGCCGGACTTCTACGACACCGACGGCGGCGAGAACTCCACCGCCTTCTGGACCCTGATGAGCTCCGGCTCCTGGCTCGGCCACGGCGCCGCCGCGAACGAGGGCATCGGCACCCTGCCGGGCCTGATGGGCGCGGAGGAGAAGCTGTTCCTCGGCTGGCTGGACTACGCCGACGCGCCGCTCGGCGCCTCCGGCACGTACACGCTGAACCCGGCGCAGCTCCAGGTCACCGGCAAGGAGCAGGCGGTCCGCATCGCGCTGCCCGACAAGACGAGCAGCACCACCTACGCGACGCCCGTCTCGGGCACCCACGCCTGGTGGACCGGCTCGGCGGACGGCCTCAACCAGTCCCTCACCCGCTCCGTGCCCGCCGCCTCGCGGGTCACGGTCAAGGCGAGCGCCTGGTACGAGATCGAGGCGGACTTCGACTACCTCTTCGCCGAGTACTCGCTCGACAACGGCGCCACCTGGCAGCGCGCCGGCTCGGCCGTGGACGGCTCCTCGGCCGGCAAGTGGACGACGCTGCGCTACTCCTACGCCGCCGGCGGCAAGGACTCGCTCTTCCGCTTCCGCTACCAGACGGACGGCGGCGTGCACTTCGCCGGCGCGTTCCTCGACGACATCACGATCGCGACGGGCAGCACCACCGCGCTGGCCGACGACGTCGAGCAGGGCGTGAACGGCTGGACGGCGCAGGGCCGCTGGAAGATCTCCACGGGCACGGAGACGGCCACGTCCCCGCGCTTCTACCTGGTGGAGAACCGTGAGTACGTCGGCAGCGACGCGCTCCTCGCGGAGGGCCCGTACCAGTTCAGCAAGGGCATCACCGCCCCTGACTGGGTGGAGTTCTTCAAGTACCAGAACGGCATGCTGGTCTGGTACGTGGACCGCTCCTACGACGACAACAACGTCAGCGCCCACGCGGGTGCCGGCTCGGCGATGGTGGTCGACGCCCGTCCGACGCCGTTCCGCTACGACGACGGCACCGCCCCGAGCAACCGCCGCCAGCCCTTCGACGCCACCTTCGGCCTGGAGCCGACGGACGCGACCTGCCTCCACAAGGAGGTCCTGGTCGGCAAGGGCGGCAACCAGACCGTCGCGACGAAGGCGGCCTGCGCGCCGTCCGTCCCGGGCATGCCGGTCTTCGACGACACCGACCCGAACGCCTACTACGACCCGACGGCCCCGCAGGCCAGCGTGAAGGTCGCGGGCCACGGCGTGAAGGTCACGGTCACGGGCGACGCGGGCGACGACCTGACGATCAGCGTGGTCAACCCGTCGTAATTCCCACCTTGTTCACAAAGGGGCGCCCCGCCAGGCCGGGGCGCCCCTTCCTGCTGTTACCCTCCGTCCACCTGCGGTGGGGGGCACGGCAGGTTCCGAGTTTCGGGGAGGGGACCGGGTGCTTCGACACACCCTGACGCGGGGCGCGTTCGCCGCCGCGACGGCGCTCGCACTCACGCTGGGCAGCGGCCTGACACCACTGGCGGGCACGGCTGCGGCGGAGGAGCCGGGGACGGGGACGGCGCAGGAGCTGGTGGTGCCGGCGGCGGCGGGACAGTCCGTCCTGAGCGCACGGCTCCACCTGACCGGACAGGCCGAGTACCTGCGGGCGGACGCCATCGGTGCCGAGGGTGTGTTCCACACCCAGTCGGGGCACGAAGGCGTCCTGTGGACCCGGTTCGCGGACGGGCGGAGCACTCCCGTGCCGCTGCCCGCCGCGACCGAGGCCACCGTCATGGGCACCGGCACGAACTCGCTCGCCCTGGTCCGGAGCGGTGAGGTCGAGTTGCGTGACGCCGACGGCGCCTCGCGACGGATCGCCCTTCCGGAGGGCACGGTGGCTTCGTCGGTCTTCGGGTCGACCGTGTACGCGGTGGAGTCCGTGACCCAGTCGGACGGCAGCAAGACGGCCGTGCAGCATCTGCTCACCCTCGGCGCGGACGGCACGACCCGCGACGCGACCCTCACCGGACCCCAGGACGGCACCCGCCTGGGCAGGGTCCTGGGAGGTGACGCGTCGGGCGTCGTCGTCACGACGGCGGCACAGGACGGCAAGCGCCGGTTCGGCATCGCTCCGGTGGACACCGGACAGCTGGGGGCACTGACGCCCGAGGTCCCCGAGGCGTACGCGCGCGTCAAGATCTCCCCGAAATACCTCGCGGTGTACTCGACGGTCGCCACCGACGACACGGTGCTGGTCACCTCGCGGACCGACCCGTCAGCCCCGTTCACCGCGATCGACCTGAACAACTACGACTACAGCGGCAGCTCCGACCGCAGGTTCGCCATCGTCGGCGACTGGCTGGTCTTCCTTTCGGCGCGTGGTGCGCTGAACGCCGTGCCGATCGCGGGCGGCCCCGCCGTCACCCTGCTTCCCCGAGCCGACTACAAAGGCCCCTCCGCCGGGCCCGACGGCACCGCCGCCGTGATCGGCGGCGCCGACTCCGTCGACTGGGCGCTCCGGCGCATCACGGCGGACGCCTCCGGGAAGCCGGTGGTGACCGTGGCCAAGCGACTGCCGAAGCCCGCCCTCATCAAGGGCATCGCCCTGGCGCAGGGGCGCCTGTCCGTCGTCGACAACAGCTCGAACGGGGACTGGGAGTGGGTGCGCGACGTCAGCACCTCCGGTGCCCTCGGCTTCGGTGACCGGACGAAGCTGACCGGCATGCCGATGCACTGGTGCGAGGCGAACGACTCCGCCTGCGCCGCATACCTGGCACTCGGGGACGGACGGTTCATGCGCCGCGTGGACGCGGACGACACGAGCTGGCGCTACTACATCAACGGCCCCGGTGACTACGACCTCGACGATCTGTCCCTGCCCGCCGGCAGCAGGATCGACGACGTCGCCGCCGACTACCTGGTCGCCACCGCCCCCGGCGACACCGGCAAGCAGACCGTCTACACCACCTGGGGGCGGCTCCTGGAGCAGCGAACTCCCGTCGCCTCCGCCCTGTGGGGCACCTGGCTCTGGAGCGCCGGTGCGGAGAAGGGTGCCGTCACCGCCAAGGACCTGAAGGCGGGCAAGGCGGTCGAGTCGGTGAACACCGGCGCCCCGTGCGTGCCCGAGGAACTGCAGGCCGCCGGCCGCTGGCTGTACTGGTCCTGCGGTGCCAACGGGCCCGCCGGCGTCTACGACCGTACGGCGAAGACCTCACGTTCGGTTCCGGCCGGTGAGGCCCTGCTCGGCGACGGCTATGTCGTCACGCACGACAAGGCCGCCGGCACGCTCGTCCTCACCGGCGCCGCCGCCGGCGCCCCGGAGAGCCGGGTGGTCGGCGCCCTGCCCGACACCGGTGTCTCCCAGCGCCATGTCCGCTGGACCGTGGACAGGTTCGGCGGCCACCTCGCCTACGTCGACGCCGACGAGCAGGTGCACGTCGTCCCGACGGCCATCGCCGCGCAGCCGCTGACCGTGCTGAAGCGAGGGTCGGACTCCGGGTTCGTGGACGCCAAACTCGGCCACTCCTTCCTCACCCGTCAGTACAGCAAGCCGGTGGCGTGGAGCGTGACGGCCCGCCACATCCGCACGGGCACGGTCAGCGAGCTGACCGGCGGGACGGACCTGCGCGGACAGCTCGACGTCTTCTGGAACGGCAGGGACAAGGCCGGCACGCTGCTGCCGAACGGCCAGTACACCTGGACGCTCACCGCCACACCCGCCGACGGCGTCGGTCCGGCCGTCCAGGAGAGCGGCACCGTGACCCTGGTCAACGGCTCCTCGCTCGCGTCCAGCCGGTTCATGGGCGTGACGGCGACTCCGGAGCAGCCCGCCCGGATCCTCGACACGCGCAGCGGCCTCGGCACGCGCAAGGGCAAGGTCGGCCCGGGCGGTTCGATCACCCTCCAGGTCACCGGCCGAGGCCAGGTCCCGGCGACCGAGGTCACCTCCGTCACACTGAACGTCACCGCGATCAACCCGAGCGCCTCGACGTACGTCACGGTCCACCCGTACGGCACCAGCCGTCCCCAGGCCTCGAATCTCAACGTACCCGCGGGGCGGATCGTGGCCGGGACGGTCGTCGTGCCCGTCAACGACGGCAAGGTCACCCTGTACAACCACGCGGGCAGCGTGGATCTGGTCGCGGACGTGGCCGGCTACGGCACGACCGGCCAGGGGACCCTCTTCGAGCCGTTGCAACCGGCCCGGATCGTCGACTCCCGCACGGGCCTCGGCATCGCGAAGGGCAAGGTGCGGGAGATGACCTCGGGGTCGGCTCCGGTGCTCGGGCGCGGCGGCGTGCCGAAGACCGGAGTCTCGGCCGTGGTACTGCAGCTGACCGCCACCAACACCACGGCGTCAACGTTCGTTTCCGTCTACGGCACCCCTTACGCGGACTGCTGGCTGCACTCGCACGTCCAGGTGGCCGCCGGCCAGACCGCTTCCAACCTGGTCGTCGTCCCGCTGTCAGGTGACAGCGGCCTCCACTTCACCAACCGGAACGGCGCGGCCGACGTGATCGCCGACGTCGTCGGCTACTACCGCACCGACCACCTCGGCTCCCTCTTCCAGCCCCTCGCCCCCTCCCGCTCCCTCGACACCCGCACCGGCACCGGCGCCCCCAAGGCCAAGGTCGGACCGGGCAAGACGGTCACGCTGACCGTCGCCGGGCGGAACGGGGTTCCGGCGGCCGGGGCGACGGCGGTCGTCATGAACGTGACGGCGGTCAACGCCACCAGCAGCACGGTCGTCACCGTCTACCCGTACGGGACGGCCCGCCCGGGCACGTCGAACCTCAACGTGACGGCCGGGCGGACCGTGTCCAACCTGGTCGTCGTCCCGGTGAAGGACGGCAAGGTGGTGCTTCACAACAACTCCGGCAGCGTCGACCTCGTCGCCGACGTGCAGGGGTTCTACGCCCTCTGACCGAGCTCCCGCGCCAGCCCGGCGAGCAGCCCCACCACTGCCGCCGGGCCCGGGACCGTGAGGTCGGCGCGGGCGGCGAGGTCGGGGACGGCGGCCGATTCGGCGGCGGAGCAGACGAGGAGGCCGGGGGTGCCGTCGGAGCGGAGCTTCTCGACGGCGGCGTACGCGGGGAGGTCGCCCAGGTCGTCGCCCGCGTACAGGACGGAGCCCGCGCCGGTCTCGCGGAGGAAATCGGCGAGGGCGACGCCCTTGTCCATGCCCGGCGGGCGGAGCTCCAGGACCATCCGGCCCGGTTCGAGGACCAGGCCGTGGTGGGCGGCGAGGTCGCCGAGCGGGCCCTTCAGGGCCTCGAAGGCGCCCTGCGGGTCCTCGGCGCGGCGGGTGTGGACGGCGACCGCGCGGCCCTTCTCCTCGATCCACGTGCCGGGCCAGGCCCCGATCCGGTCGAGGAAGCCGGGCAGCTCGGCGCGCACCGACGCCACGCCCGGGTGCGGGGCCGCGGCCTGCACGGTGCCGCTGACGGCGTCCCAGCGCTCGGCGCCGTAGTGGCCGAGGACCACCAGGTGGGCGAGGCCCGGGACGCCGGCGAAGCCTCCGTACCGTACGGCCACTCCGGCGGGGCGGCCGGTGACCACCACGACGGCGGCCAGGTGCGGGGCGAGGGCGGCCAGGGCGGGGACGGCGCCGGGGTGGGCGCGGGCCTGCTCCGGGTCGGGGACGATCTCGGCGAGCGTCCCGTCGAAGTCGAGGGCGACGACGGCCTTCTCGGGCCGCGCGAGGAGCGCGGCGAGGCCGTCGCGGCCGGCGGCGGTGGTCGGGTGCGGAAGGCTGCTGACCATGTCCACGACCCTACCGAGGGATTCCCGCGGCGTCAGCGGCGCTGCTGCCGTTCCGCGCGGACCCGGCGCAGCCGGTTGACCGTGACCGGGTCGTGGGCGAGGGCGCGCGGGTCGTCGAGGAGCGCGTTGAGCAGCTGGTAGTAGCGGGTGGCGGACAGGCCGAGCTGTTCGCGCACGGCCCGCTCCTTGGCGCCGGGGCCGGGCCAGGAGCGGCGTTCCATGGCGAGGACGGCCTGTTCGCGCTCGCCGAGGGCGGCCGTGGACGGCCCTTCGGCGGCCCGCCCCGGCTCCCCGAGTTCACTGGTCATACAGACCAACTTATGCCGCGCCGGTCACTCCGCGCTCTCGGCCGCCGTGGCCTGGCGGGCCAGCCGGCCGAGGACGTCGCCGGGCCTGGCGCCGGGCTTCACGGCCTTGCCGATGTCCTGCTTCACCTTGCTGCTGACCTGCGCCCAGGAGGTCTTGCCGACGGGCGGCAGCTGGGAGTCGGGCAGGGCCTCCAGGAACTCGCGGAGGTGTGCGGACTTCGGGTCGGACTGCATGGTCGCGGAGGCGGTGACGGTGGCGGGCAGCAGGTCGTTGTCGCCCGCGAACTTCAGCACGTTCTCGTCGGCGAAGACGAAGTCGAGGAAGGCGCCGATCTCCTTGCGGTGGCCGTTCTGCTTGAAGCCCATGATCCAGTCGGCGACGCCCATCGTGGCCTTGGCCTTGCCGTCGGCGCCGGGCAGCGCGACCTTGCCGACCTTCACGCCCTTCTTCTCGGCCTCCTGCATCAGGGACGGGTGGCCGTTGAGCATGCCGACCTCGCCGCGCGCGAAGGCGGCGAAGGCCTCCTTGCGGTCGAGCTCGGCGGGGGCGGTGGGGCCGGTGAGGCCCTTGGCCACGAGGTTGTCGCGCAGCCAGCCGAAGGTGCGGACGTTGGCGTCGGAGTCGAGGTCGTAGTGCCCGGTGCCGTCGGTGTAGCCGCCGCCACCGCTGAGCAGCCACATCATCGTCTCGGCCTGGGCCTCCTCGGGCCCGAGCGGCAGCGCGAAGGGGTAGGTGACGCCCTCCTTGTCCAGCTTCTCGGCGGCGTCGGCGAGCTCGTCCCAGGTGGTCGGCGGCCCGTCGACGCCGGCCTTGTCGAACAGCTCCTCGTTGTAGAAGAGCAGCCGGGTGGAGGCGACGAAGGGCAGGCCGTACTGGGTGCGCTTGTACTCGCCGGCGTCGACGAGCGGGGCCAGGAAGTTGGCCTGGACGGGGATGGAGAGCAGGTCGTCGGCCGAGTACAGCTGGTCGGCCGCCGCGTAGTCCGCGTAGGCGCCGATCTGCGCGATGTCGGGGGCCTGGCCGGCCTTGACGAGCTCGGCGACCTTGCGGTCCACGTCGTTCCAGGACTCGATCTGGACCTGGACCTTCACTCCGGGGTTCTTCGCCTCGAAGGCGGCGACCAGGCCGTCCCAGTACCGCTTCGTGGTGTCGCCGCCGGTGAGGTCGTAGTCGGCGGCCACCAGCTTGAGGGTGACGTCGCCGTCGCCGCCGCCGAGCGTGCCGCAGCCGGAGAGGCCGGCGGTCAGTCCGAGTGCGGTGGCCGCCGCGGCCAGTCCCAGGAATCGTCGCCGCTGCACAGCCGTAACCCACCCTTTGCTCTTCGTCGAGACAATGTTCGGCCGTAAGTTTCTCCCGGGTAGTCACAGGAGGTCTACACCAGTCGCGTATCGCTTCTGCAACGCATTGCCGTGCGGCGCGGCGCACTGCTATGCACGAGGTGGCAGTACCCGGCAGTACCTTCCCGGATTTCCCGCTGGTCTGGACCATTAGGAGTCGCCGCGCATGACCCGCACCTCCGGCCACACCTCCGACGCCCGCACCCCCTCCGCCCCCATGCCTGACGCCCGCACGCCTGACGCCCGCACCCCCTCCGCCCCCATGCCCGAGGCCCGCACGCGCGACGCCCGCACGCCCGCCTCCCGCACCTCCGCCGAGATCGCCACCCAGCCCGCCGCCTGGCGACGCGCCGCCGAGGCCGCGGCCGGCTTCGACGGGCTGCCCGCGCCCGGGGAGCGGGTCGCCGTGACCGGCTGCGGCACCTCCTGGTTCATGGCCCTCGCGTACGCGGCGCTGCGGGAGGCCGCCGGGCTCGGCGAGACCGACGCCTTCGCCGCCTCGGAGTTCCCGGCCGGCCGGAGGTACGACCGGGTCGTGGCCATCACCCGCTCCGGCACCACCACCGAGGTCCTCGACCTGCTCGGCGCCCTCCGGGGACGCCTTCCCACCACGGCGCTCACCGCCGACCCGAAGACCCCGGTCATGACGGCGGCGGACGCGGTCGCCGTGCTCGACTGGGCGGACGAGGAGTCGGTCGTCCAGACCCGCTTCGCCACCACCGCGCTCGCCTTCCTGCGCGCCGGACTCGGCGACCTGTCGGGCGGCCCGTCCGGCCGGCTGCCCGGCGGACAGCCCGGCCTGAAGAGCGTCGCCGACGCCGCCGTCGACGCCGAGCTCGCGCTCACCGAGCCGCTGCCCGAGGCGGTCCTCGGCGCCGACCAGTGGACCTTCCTCGGCCGCGGCTGGACCTACGGGCTCGCCCTGGAGGCCGCGCTGAAGATGCGCGAGGCCGCGGGGGCGTGGACCGAGGCGTATCCGGCGATGGAGTACCGCCACGGCCCGATCGCCGTCACCGCGCCCGGCCGCGTCACCTGGGTCCTCGGCCCGCTCCCCGAGGGCCTGGCCGGCGACGTCGCGCGGGTCGGCGGCACCCTCGTCTCCCGCCCCGGCACCGACCCGCTCGCCGACCTGGTGCGCGCCCAGCGGCTCGCGGTCACCGTCGCCGAGTCCCGCGGCCTAGACCCGGACCGTCCGCGGAGCCTGACGCGCAGCGTGATCCTTTCGCCGTGAGCGGGGGCGGGATCGCGCGCGCAGCCACGCGGCGGACCGCGCGCGAAGCCGCCCCCGCCCGGATTTGTATCCGAGCGCAACAATCCTCAGCAGTGGACTAGACCTTTCGGGTGCCGACGCGCGAGACTGTCCCCCGTGAGACACGTCATCGCCCTCGATGTGGGCGGCACCGGCATGAAGGCCGCCCTCGTCGGGGCGGACGGCACCCTGCTCCACGAGGCCCGGCGCGCCACCGGACGCGAGCGCGGACCCGAGGCCGTCGTCGAGACGATCCTCGGGTTCGCCGAGGACCTGCGGGCGCTCGGCCAGGAGCGGTACGGCGAGCCCGCCGCGGCCGCCGGAGTCGCCGTACCCGGAATCGTCGACGCCGCGAACGGCATCGCCGTCTACGCCGCCAACCTCGGCTGGCGCGACGTCCCGATGCGCGCCCTGCTCAGCGAACGCCTCGGCGGCATCCCCGTGGCCCTGGGCCACGACGTGCGCACCGGCGGCCTCGCCGAGGGCCGGATCGGGGCCGGCAACGGCGCCGACCGCTTCCTCTTCGTGCCGCTCGGCACCGGCATCGCCGGCGCCATCGGCATCGGCGGCGAGATCGAGGCCGGCGCGCACGGCTACGCGGGCGAGATCGGCCACATCGTGGTCCGCCCGGGCGGAACGGAGTGCGGCTGCGGCCAGCGCGGCTGCCTGGAGCGGTACGCCTCCGCCTCCGCCGTCTCGCTCGCCTGGGCGGAGGCCTCCGGCGACCCCGAGGCGGACGCCGCCGACTGCGCCAAGGCCGTCGAGTCCGGCGACCCCCGGGCCGTCCGCGTGTGGCAGGACGCCGTCGACGCCCTCGCGGACGGCCTGGTCACCGCGCTCACCCTGCTGGACCCCCGCACGCTCATCATCGGTGGCGGTCTCGCCGAGGCCGGGGAAACCTTGTTCACACCCCTTCGGGCCGCCGTGGAGCAGCGCGTCACCTTCCAGAAGCTGCCCGCCGTCGTCCCGGCGGCGCTCGGAGACACCGCCGGATGCCTGGGCGCGGGCCTCCTGGCCTGGGACCTGCTCGGCGACTCGACCGACCGACAGCCGACCGACCGACAGTCCACCGACCGACCGTCCACCGACCGACAGTCCCCCGCCCCGCAGCCGACCGGCTCCACCGACCGCCCCACCGCCCCGGAGGTATCCGCCTGATGGCCGTTTCCACAGTTCTCGCCGGGGCCCGCGTGGTGCTGCCGACCGGGATCGTCGAGAACGGACGAGTGATCGTCGAGAACGGCCGCATCGCGGGAGCCGCCCGCGAGGACGTCCCCACGCTCGACCTCACCGGCCACTGGCTGGTGCCCGGCTTCGTCGACATGCACAACCACGGCGGCGGCGGCGCCTCCTTCACCTCCGGCACCGTCGACGAGGTCCTCACCGGCGTCCGCACCCACCGGCAGCACGGCACGACCACCGTCGTCGCCTCCTTCGTCACCGGCGAGATGGATTTCCTCACCCAGCGCGCGGGCCTGCTCTCCGAGCTCGCCGAGCAGGGCGACATCGCCGGCATCCACTTCGAGGGCCCGTTCATCTCGCCCTGCCGCAAGGGCGCCCACGACGAGACGCTGCTGCGCGACCCCGAACCGGCCGAGGTGCGCAAGCTGATCGACGCCGCGCGCGGCCAGGCCCGCATGGTCACCCTCGCCACCGAGCTGCCCGGCGGCATCGACTCCGTACGGCTGCTGGCCGAGCACGGCGTGATCGCCGCGATCGGCCACACCGACGCCACGTACGAGCAGACGCGGGCCGCGATCGACGCGGGCGCCACCGTCGCCACCCACCTCTTCAACGCGATGCCCGCCCTCGGCCACCGCGCGCCCGGCCCCATCGCCGCGCTGCTGGAGGACGAGCGGATCACCGTCGAGCTCATCAACGACGGCACCCACCTCCACCCGGCCGCCCTGGAGCTGGCCTTCCACCACGCCGGCCCGGCGCGGGCCGCCTTCATCACCGACGCGATGGACGCCGCCGGCTTCGGCGACGGCCGCTACATGCTCGGCCCGCTGGAGGTCGAGGTGAAGGACAGCGTCGCGCGGCTCGTCGAGGGCGGCTCCATCGCCGGCTCGACGCTCACCCTCGACCGGGCGTTCAAGCGCGCGGCGACCGTCGACGGGCTGCCCGTCGAGTCCGTCGTCCAGGCGATCTCCGCGAACCCCGCGAAGCTGCTCGGCGTGTACGACCGGGTCGGCTCCCTGGAGCCGGGCAAGGACGCCGACCTCGTGGTCCTCGACGAGGACTTCGAGCTCAAGGGCGTGATGCACAAGGGCGCGTGGGTGGTTGAGCCGCAAGTGGGCTGATTTTCCCCCACGTTGCGTGACGGCGGTGGGCCCGGGGTCTGGGCCAACCGCCGTCCGTTTGGCATGATCAGGGCGCTACCGGCGGTGACACGGGTCGACAGGGGGGTGGGTCAGGTGATTCTCACGGTCACCCTCAACACGGCACTGGACCTCACCTACCGCGTCCCGGCCCTCACCCCGCACGCCTCGCACCGCGTCACCCAGGTCATCGAACGCCCCGGCGGCAAGGGCCTCAACGTCGCCCGCGTGCTCGGCGCCCTCGGCCACGAGACCGTCGTCACCGGCTTCGCGGGCGGCGCCACCGGCGAGACGCTCCGTTCGCTGCTCGCGGCCACCACCGCCGGCCGCCCGGTCCACGACCGGCTGGTCCCCATCGGCGGCGCCACCCGCCGCACCGTCGCCGTCGTCGACGCCGCGAGCGGCGACACCACGCAGCTCAACGAGCCCGGGCCGGCCATCACTCCCGGCGAATGGGCCGCGTTCACCGCCCGCTTCACCGAACTCCTCGACGGGGCACGGGCCGTGGCCCTGTGCGGCAGCCTGCCGCCCGGCATCCACGTCGGCGCGTACGCGGAACTCGTCCGGCTCGCCCGGGCCGCCGGCGTCCCCGCCCTGCTCGACACCAGCGGCGAACCGCTGCGCCGCGGCATCGCCGCCCGCCCCGACATCGTCAAGCCCAACGCGACGGAACTCGCCCAGCTCACCGGCTCCCGCGAACCGCACCGTGCCACCCGCGACGCCCGCCGCCGCGGCGCGCACGCCGTCGTCACCTCCCTCGGCCCCGACGGCGTCCTCGCCGCCACCCCGGAAGGCCTCTGGCAGGCCGCCCCGCCCGCCCCGGTGAAGGGCAACCCGACCGGCGCCGGCGACTCGGCCGTCGCCGCGCTCCTCGCCGGCCTGGTCGACGGCGCCGACTGGCCCACCCGGCTCGCCCACGCCGTCGCGCTCTCGGCCGCGACGGTCCTCTCCCCGGTCGCCGGCGAGTTCGACGAGGCCGCCTACGAGTCCCTGCTCCCCCGCGTCACCGTCCAGGACCGAGCGGCGGCGGCGTGACCGACGGAACGGCGCCCCCGGCCGGCGCGCAACCGGCTCCCTTGTAACCGGCTCGGCGACGCAACCGGCTCGCACGCAACGGAGGAACCGCATGCTCGTCCGCACCGCCGACCTCGTCACCGACGCCCGCGCCGCCGGCACCGGCCTCGCCGCCTTCAACGTCATCACCCTCGAACACGCCGAGGCCATCGCCGCCGGCGCCGAACGCGCCGGCCGCCCCGCGATCCTCCAGATCTCCGAGAACGCCGTGAAGTTCCACGGCGGCCGGCTCTCCGCCGTCGCCGCCGCCACGACCGCCGTCGCCCGCGCCGCCGACGCGCCGCTCGCCCTCCACCTCGACCACGTCGAATCCGTCGACCTGCTCCGCCAGGCACACGCCGAGGGCTTCGGCAGCGTCATGTTCGACGCGAGCAGGCTGGGTCACGGCGACAACGTGAAGGCCACCGCCGAGGCCGTCCGCTGGGGGCACGAGCGGGGCATCTGGGTCGAGGCCGAACTCGGCAGGATCGGCGGCAAGCACGGCGAGCCGCCGCTCGACGCCCACGCGCCCGGCGTCCGCACCGACCCGGCCGAGGCCGCCGCGTACGTCGCCGACACCGGCGTCGACGCCCTCGCCGTCGCCGTCGGCTCCACCCACGCGATGACCGAGCGCACCGCAACCCTCGACCACGCCCTGATCGCCCGCCTCAGGGACGCCGTCCCGGTCCCGCTCGTCCTGCACGGCTCCTCCGGCGTCCCGGACACGGAGATCCGCGCCGCCGTCGCCGCCGGCATGGTCAAGATCAACGTCGGTACGGCCCTGAACTCGGCCTACACGGCCGCCGTCCGCGCCTTCCTCACCGAGGACCCGAAGTCCGTCGACCCGCGCTGGTACCTGCGCCCGGCGCGGGAGGCGATGACGGAAACGGTGACGGCGTTCCTGCGGCTGCTCAGCCGCTGAGCTTCGTCTTGCTGATCTTCAGCCAGTCGAAGACCGCGTCACACTGGTTGCCCTGCTCGCAGGACAGCTTGATGGTGTTCTGGCCCTGCTTGAGGTCCACCGGCGCCCAGGTCGTCTGCCAGTTCTTCTCCAGGTTCGGATCCGACGAGGAGATGAAGTTCTTCAGGCCTATGGGGTTGCTGTTGGCCTTGTCGTTGACCGTCAGCGTGGCGTTGGCGTCCTTCGCCGGGATCGCGTACCGCACGTACAGGTAGTAGCTGCCGGCCTCCGGCACGTCCGCCTGCCAGGTCACCGAAGAACCGATGGCGTTGAACCCGGTGACGTACGCGCCGTCCGCACCCTGGGCGCCCTTGATGTCCCTCGCGAGCGCCGCCGAGCCGCCCAGCTTCAGCGTCGCCGCGTCCTGCTGCGGCAGTTCCGCCGGTGCCTGCGAGGACTGGCTCGGGTCGACCGACGGGGACTCCGAGACCTGGGTGGGCGCGCCCGTCGGGTTGCCGCCCGCGGCGTCCTTCTTGTCGCCGCTGTTGCTGATCACGGCGGCGGTGATGCCCGCCACGACCACCGCGACGACCGCCACGGCGCCGATCAGCAGGCCCTTGGTGTTGGGGCCGCGGCCGCCGCGCGGGGCGGGCTGCTGCGGGCCCGGGCGGTGCTGGGCGCCGCCCGGGTAGGTCTCCGGCGCCGCGTACTGCGGGTGCGGCTGGCCGTAGCCGGGCTGCTGGCCGTACGCCTGCTGCTGCGGCACCTGCGGCTGCTGCGCGTGGCCGCCGTACTGGCGCTCGCCGACCGTGCGGACCTGGTTGTACGAGGTGCGGGGGACGCCCGGCTGCGCCGCCGGACCCGGGTAGCCGTAGCCGCCGCCCTGGGGCCGCTGTGCCCCCGCCGCCTGTCCGTCCGCGTACAGGTAGCCGAACGGATCGTCGTCCTCGGGCGTGTTCGCGCCGTCGTTACCGGCAGCCATCCGGGTCACTCCTATCCACTGCTCGCCAGCCGTCGCCGACCGGCCGAGCCTACCTCGAACGGCCCTGCCGACGATCCGGTGCCGTGTGTACGAGCGGTGAACGAACCGCCCCCGCGACCGCCGGACCGACCGGCCCACCGGGCCTAGCCGGCCCGCCTGTGGACCTTCGAACGGGACCGCTTCTCGATGTACATCCGCTGGTCGGCGCTGTTCAGGACCTCTTCGACGGTCATGCCGCACTCGGCCCAGCCGATGCCGAAACTGGCCCCGACCCGCACCGCCCGTCCGTCGACCCGGATCGGCGGGATGATCGCGTTCCGCAGCCGGACCGCGAGGTCGGCCGCGTCGGCCGCGCCGAGGCCGTCGGCGAGGACGACGAACTCGTCGCCGCCGAGCCGCGCGACCGTGTCCCCGTCCCGTACGCCCGTAGTCAGCCGGCGGGCGACCTCGATGAGCACGGCGTCGCCGGTGTGGTGTCCGAAGCGGTCGTTGATCGACTTGAAGCCGTCCAGGTCGCAGAAGAGGACCGCCAGCCCCTTCGTGCCGTCGTCGATGTCGCCGCCGGTGGGCGCGACCGTGTGCACGTGGTGGTCGTACGGCCCGGCGCCGCCGCCGGCCGGCGAGAAGCCGAAGCCGTGCTCGTGCTCGTAGTCGTACTCGTATTCGTACGGGGGCTCGGACCCGGGCGGGGGCTCCTCGCGCGCCGCCGCGGCGGCGAAGGGGCGCTCGCAGAGCCGGGCGGAGAGCCGGGAGCGGAGTTCGGCGCTGTTGGGGAGGCCGGTGAGGGCGTCGTGCG
This sequence comes from Streptomyces sp. NPDC127092, assembly GCF_042722475.1. Lineage (NCBI taxonomy): Bacteria > Bacillati > Actinomycetota > Actinomycetes > Kitasatosporales > Streptomycetaceae > Streptomyces > Streptomyces sp. NPDC127092. The sequence continues at coordinate 115,091 of NZ_JBHXFE010000006.1, read as the reverse complement.
AGGCGCGGTGGGCGAGCTGGAGCTCGTGGCGCTTGCGTTCCTCGATGTCCTCGACGTGGGTGAGGAGGAAGCGGGGGCCGTCGGCGGTGTCGGCGACGACGGAGTTGCGCAGGGACACCCAGACGTAGGTGCCGTCGCGGCGGCCGAGGCGGAGCTCGGCGCGCCCGCCCTCGGCGGAGGTGCGGAGCAGGGTGCCTATGTCCTCGGGGTGGACGAGGTCGGCGAAGGAGTAGCGGCGCATCACGGAGGCGGGCCGGCCGAGCAGCCGGCACAGGGCGTCGTTGGTGCGGAGCAGCCTGCCGTGCTGGTCACCGCCCATCTCGGCGATGGCCATACCGGAGGGCGCGTACTCGAAGGCCTGCCGGAAGGACTCCTCGCTGGCGCGCAGCGCCTGCTGCTCGCGCTCCAGGCGGACGAGGGCGCGCTGCATGTTGGAGCGGAGCCGGGCGTTGCTGATCGCGATGCCGGCCTGGGAGGCGTACATCTGCAGGGCCTCGCGGCCCCAGGGGCCGGGGTGACGGCCGTTGCGCGGGCGGTCGACGGAGATCACGCCGAGCAGCTCACGGCCGGAGCCCGGGGCTCCTCCCGGGTGGGCGGCGCGGGCTCCGGGTGAGTACATCGGCGCGTAGAGCCGGTCGTGCGGGTGCCACTCGTCCTCGAAGCGGGGCGCGGGGCCCTCGGTGTGCCACTGCGGGACGTCGTCCTCGATGAGCACCCAGCCCTCGGTGTGCGGGATGAAGCGCAGGTCGCCCCAGGCCTGACCCATGGCGAGGCGGCGGTCCCAGGAGGCGCGGGAGCCGACCCGGCCGGTGATCAGGGCCTCGGCGGCGGGGCTGCCGGCGAAGGCGGCGACGACCAGGTCGCCGTCGGGGCGCACGAGGTTGACGCAGGCCAGCTCATAGTTGAGGCCCGCGACGACGCCGTCGGCGACGGCCTGCAGGGTGTCCGCAAGGCTGCGGGCGGTGTTGAGGTCCGCCACGACCTGATGCAGCTGCCGCAGGGTCGCAAGACGGACGTACGGCTCCGACTCGGTCTCCATCGCTCGCTCTCCCCGAGACCTCGACAGCTGACTCCTGGGTTCTCATCGGCTTCATGGGCTTCGTGGTGCACTGTCCCCGCCACTGAATCACAGCGAGCTGTGCACCCGGTACACAGGGTCAACAAATACTGCCCTCTGTGACTCAAGTCACAAGCACGTGGAGGGCCCCAGGCCCTATGCGCGCAGACCTCCGGGTCCTAGGACCCACGAGGGAAGCCGGGTGGTCCCGGGGCCCGATGCCGCCGCGCCGTGGCGCGGACTAGCGTGCGGGCGTGCTGCAGAAGACGCCCGCCTCATGGACCACCGCCGTCGACCTGGCCATCCCTCATGCTGAGGGGGTGAGCAACGACGCGTTCAAGGCCGCCATGTCCCGCCTCGCCTCGGGCGTGGTGCTGGTGACGGCCCACGATCCGGACGACGGCCCGCACGGCGAGGACGTCGGCATGACCGCCACCGCCTTCCTCTCCGTCTCCCTCGACCCGCCGCTGGTCCTGGTCAGCCTGCGCAACGGCTCGCGCATGGACGACCTGCTCGCCGACGTCCCCGTGTGGGCGGTCTCGCTGCTCTCCGAGAGCCAGCGGCACGTCGCCGGCCGCTTCGCGATGAAGGGCCGGGTGAGCGACCGGCTGCTCTTCGCCGACCTCCCGTACACTCGCGGCACGCACAGCAACGCCCCGCTGATGGGCGGCGCGCTCGCGACCCTGGAGTGCCGTACGGAGAACCGCGTCCTGGCGGGCGACCACACCCTCGTCATCGGCCGCGTCCTCGACACGCGGCTGCCGTCGGCGGAGGGCGGCCCGCTGACGTACTTCCGCGGCAGGTACCGCACGCTCGGCTAGGCCGCCTCTTCCGGACCCTGACCGGGTCAGACTCCGACCCCCGGCCGATCGCGTGCGGCTCAGGCCCAGTCGCGGCCCTGACGGCCGCGCTTGGTCTCCGCGCGCTGCTTCTTCTCCCGCAGCCGGCGCTCGTTGATGCCGCGCGGGATCCTCGTCGGGCGGCGCGGCTTCGGCGGCGGGGCCGTGGCCTCCGCCAGGAGCGCGGCGAGCCGGACGGCGGCCGTCTCCCGGTTGCGCCACTGGGAGCGGTGCTCCGAGGCGCGTACGGTGACGACCCCGTCCACGAGGCGCGACGCGAGCCGCTCCAGGGCGCGCGCCTTCCACACCTCCGGCAGGGCCTCGGTCGCCGCGAGGTCGAAGCGGAGCTCCACCTGCGAGTCGCTGGTGTTGACGTGCTGGCCGCCCGGCCCGGACGACCGCGAGAAACGCCACATGAGCTCGGCCTCGGGCAGCGAGACGGAGCCGCGGATCGGATAGGGACCGGACATGCCTTCCATGTTCCCCGCCGGGCCCGCCGTGCGTCACCCTGTTTTCGCATCTGGAACCACCCGGCCGCCGTAGGCGTTATCGGGTACGAACACACCGCGAAGAAAGGGACATCCCATGGCTGTAAGCCTCTCCAAGGGCGGCAACGTCTCCCTGACCAAGGAGGCCCCGGGCCTCACCGCCGTCACCGTGGGCCTCGGCTGGGACGTCCGGACGACCACCGGCACGGACTTCGACCTCGACGCGTCCGCCATCGGCGTGGACGCCACCGGCAAGGTCGTCTCCGACGGCCACTTCGTCTTCTTCAACAACAAGTCCACGCCGGACCAGACCATCGTCCACACCGGTGACAACCGCACCGGCGAGGGCGGCGGCGACGACGAGCAGATCAACGTGAACCTGGCGGGCCTCCCGGCCGGCGTCGACAAGATCGTCTTCCCGGTCTCCATCTACGACGCGGTCAACCGCTCGCAGAACTTCGGCCAGGTCCGCAACGCCTACATCCGCATCGTCAACCAGGCCGGCGGCGCCGAGATCGCCCGCTACGACCTGTCGGAGGACGCCGCGGTGGAGACCGCCATGGTCTTCGGCGAGCTGTACCGCAACGGTGCGGAGTGGAAGTTCCGCGCCGTCGGCCAGGGCTACGCCTCCGGTCTCGAGGGCATCGCCCGCGACTTCGGCGTCAACATCTGACGTACGCCCCCGGAGCCCCGGCGCGTCCCGTGCCGGGGCTCTACGCTTGCGCGAGTGATCGTCGAACCGCTGACCGCCAGGGACCCGCACGACATCCCCGGCCCGCTCCTGACCGAGCTCACCGAGCTGTACGCGTCGAACGAGGAGTTCCAGCAGCTCAGCGGCGACTTCCCGGATCCGGCCCGGATCCTGCCCGAGCAGGTCGCCGCCGCCCTCGCCGACGAGCTCGCGCACCCCACCGCCGAGGTGCTGCTCGCCCGTTCCGCCGGCCGCCTCGTCGCGATCGCCGTCACCCTCGGCCGGCACCCCGACCCGGCCGAACCCGACCCGTGGCTCGGCCTGTTGATGGTCCACGCCGCCGGGCACCGCGCGGGCCACGGCCGCCGCCTCGCCGCGTACGTCGAGGAGGGCTTCCGCTCCCAGGGCCGTGCGGGACTGCGCCTGGCCGTCCTGGAGAACAACCCGCGCGCCCTCGCGTTCTGGACCTCCCTCGGCTACGAGGAGACCGCGCGCCGCCCCGACCTGGCCCACGGCCGGCCGTGCGTCGTGATGCGGAAGGCCCTCCAGAGCCCGTAGGCCCCGGTCCGCGGCCTGGGGCCCTTCTGGTCCGCGGCCCTAGGGATGCTCCGGGCGCCCGTCCCCGTACAGCCACACGTCCCACAGTTCGCTCAGGTCCCGGTCCGCGACCGACTCCACGTACTCCGTGAAGTCCTCGGTGCCGGCCGTGCCGTGACGGTACTTCGCCGGCCAGCCCGCGAGGATCTCGTAGAAGGCGTCGTCGCCGAGGGTCTGGCGGATCTTGTGCAGGACCATCGCCCCGCGCTGGTACACGGGCGCGCCGAACAGGTCCTCGGCGGCGGGCGGTTCGGCCGGGGGGAAGGCCCACGGGGCGTCGTCCGCGAAGGCCTTCTCGAAGCTCTTCTGCGCCGGGAGGTCCTCGAAGTCCTCCCTGTAGAGCCACTCGGCGTACGTCGCGAAGCCCTCGTTCAGCCACATGTCCTTCCAGGTCGCGGGCGACACGGAGTCGCCGTACCACTGGTGGGCCAGTTCGTGGACGAGGGTGGTGGTGTCGAAGGAGCCGGCGGGGAAGATTGGCCGGGTCTGGGTCTCGAGGGCGTAACCGACGTCGTCGTCGCGGTCGACGATCGCCCCGGCGGCGGCGAACGGGTAGGGCCCGAAGTTCTCCTGCTGCCATTCCAGGAGTTCCGGGATCCGGGCGCGCAGCGCGGCGGTCCGCGCGGCCACCACCGGGTCGGCGGCGGTGAGGACGGGCACCTTGCCGAGCGCGGTCGTGGTGGCCGTGTCGTAGCGGCCGATCGCGAGGGTCGCGAGATAGCTCGCCATCGGCTCGGCGGCGTGCCAGACGGAGGTGGTGCGGCCGTCGGCGGTCCTGCGCTCGGCGGTGAGCACCCCGTTGGAGAGGGCCTTGAGCCCGGCCGGGACGGTGACGGTGATGTCGTACGCGGCCTTGTCGGAGGGGTGGTGGTTGCCGGGGAACCAGGCCATGGAGCCGGTCGGTTCGCCGAGCGCGAGCGCGCCGTCGGCGGTCTTCAGCCAGCCCTCCTCGGCGCCGTCCGAGTCGGTGATGGTCTCCGGGACGCCGCCGTACGTGACGACGGTACGGAACTCCGCGCCCTCCTCGATGTCGTCGCGCGGGCGCACGGTCAGCTCGTTCCCGGCCCGGTTGACGGCGGCGGGCGCCCCGCCGACGGTGGCGCCGCGGACGGTGAGCCCGGCCAGGTCGAGGTTGAAGGCGCTGAGGTCCTGGGTGGCCTTCGCGGTGATCTCGGCACGGCCGTCGAGCCGGCCGGTGGCGGGGTCGTAGGAGAGGGTGAGGGCGTAGCGGGTGACGTCGTAGCCGCCGTTGCCGAGCTTGGGGAAGTACGGGTCGCGCAGCCCGGCCGCGCCGGGCGTGCCCCGCACGCCGCCGCCGGAGCCGCCCGCGGTGCAGGCCGCGGCGAGCAGGGCGAGGGCGAGGGCCAGGGCTCCGGTCCTGACGCGACGGCGGGTGTTCACGAACTGATCCTAAGCGGGCATACGAAAACAGTCGTACGAATGCGCCGATGGCGCCCGGCGGGGGTCCGGGCACCATCGGGGACCGTCGGGCCGGCGTCAGTCGTCGAGCGACGCCACGCCCGCCTGGGCGAACTTCTCGTCCAGGTCGCCGGAGGGCGCGCCGGCCACGCCGATGCCGGCGATCGGGGCGCCGTTCGCGGTGACGGGCGCGCCGCCGGCCAGGAAGAGGGTGCCGGGGATGTCCTTCAGGTTCGGGGCCTGGGCGAGGCGGCCCGCGAGGACGGAGGTCGGGGCGTTCCAGGAGACGGCGGTGAACGCCTTGCGCTCGGCCGACTCGTAGGACTGCGGGCCGGCGCCGTCGCCGCGCAGGGTGACGATGGTGTTGCCGTTGCGGTCGACGACGGCGACGGAGACGCGCTGGTTCTCCTTCTCGGCGGCCTTCAGGGTGGCCTGCGCGGCCTTCGTCGCGGCCTCGATCGTCAGGTGGGTGTCCTGGCGCAGGTTGTCGCTGCCCGCGTCGGCCTTCTTGGCGACGGCGGCGGCCGGGGCGGCCTGCGGGGCGGAGGAGGCGTTGGCGGAGACGGCGCCGAAGGTACCGGCCGCGAGGACGACGGCGGCGGTGGTGCCGAGGAGGAACTTCTTCTTCATTGCGGGCTCCAGTGGTTCGGGACGGTGTTCCGTTCGCTCTGCATCGATCCTCGGCCCGGAACCGGGGCCCGCCGGTCGACGTTCCGGCTGGGTCCGGCGCGCACAGTGGATGACGGGGGTGTCAGCCGATCGGTTGATGCCGCCCTGGTCCTCCTGGGTCAGGATGGACACGTATCCCCAGGTCAGATGCGTGCGCTGTACGGCAGAAGCGAAACGAGGCAGGTGAACGATGGACCGGACGACGGACCGGGCCACGACCCCGGCCCAGGAGCGGGACCCGGGCACGGAGCGGGACCCGGAGCGGAACCCGGCCCCGGAGCGGAACCCGGCCCCGGAGCGGGACCCGGACGCCCGCTGGCTGGCGCGGGTCATGCACGTGGCCTTCTTCCTCCTCCTCGGCGCGTCCCTCGTCCGCTTCCTGCTGCGCCACCCGTGGGAGGACCGCAGCCCCTGGATCGTCGCGCTGTCCGGCGCCCTGGCGTCCCTCTACCTCCTCGGCCCCGTCCTCGGCACCCGCGCCACGCCCCGCAGGATCGCGTGGCTGGGCACGGTCGTCGCCGTCTGGATGGTCCTCGTGGTGCTCGCGCCGAGCTTCGCCTGGTGCGCGGTGCCGCTGTTCTACACGGGCCTGCGCACGCTTCCGCCGCGCGCCGCGCTCGGCCTGGTCGCGCTGCTCACGGTGTTCGTCGTGGCCGCGCAGGTGCAGCTGTCGGAGGGCGGCTTCGACCCGAACCTGGTGATCGCCCCGCCGGCCGTCGCCGCCATCGCCACCGCCGTCTTCGTGCACGCCGAACGGCAGGCCGCGCGGCAGCGGACGCTCATCGAGGACCTGATCAGCACGCGCCGCGAGCTGGCCGCGACCGAGCGCCGCGAGGGCACCCTGGCCGAGCGGCAGCGGCTCTCCATGGAGATCCACGACACCCTCGCGCAGGGCCTGTCCAGCCAGCAGATGCTGCTCCAGGCCGCCGACCGCACCTGGGACGCCGACCCGGCGACCGCCCGCCGCCACGTCCGTACGGCCGAGTCGATCGCGGAACGCAACCTCGCCGAGGCCCGTCGCTTCGTCCACGACCTCGCGCCGGCCGACCTCGCCGAGGGCGGCGGTCTCGAGGAGGCGCTGCGCGGGCTCGCGACCCGCGAGTCGGCCGTGTTCCGGGTCGACGGGGCGGCGGTGCCGCTGCCGGACCGGGTGCAGTCGGCGCTGCTGCGGATCGCGCAGGGCGCACTCGCCAACATCCGCGAGCACGCCGGGGCCTCCTCGGCCGCGCTCACCCTGACCTATCTGGACGACCAGGTCGTCCTCGACGTCGCCGACGACGGCCGCGGCTTCGACCCGGCGGCCTCGCGCGCCGACGACGGGGTGCGCGGCCACGGGCTGCCCGCGATGCGGGTGCGCGCCCGGCAGCTGGGCGGCACGCTGACGATCGAGTCCGCCCCGGGCGAGGGCACCGTGCTCTCGGCCGCGATCCCGTTGGAGGTACGACAGTGAGCGCGCCCGCAGCGCCCGTACGGATCCTGCTCTGCGACGACCACGCGGTGGTCCGGGCGGGGCTGCTCGCGCTGCTCGGCAGCGCTCCCGGCATCGAGGTGGTCGGCGAGGCCGGCAGCGGCGAGGAGGCCGTCGCGATGGCCTCCCACCTGCGGCCGGACGTGGTCCTGATGGACCTCCAGCTCGGCCCGGGCATCGACGGCGTCGAGGCGACCCGGCGGATCGCGCCGACCGGCGTCCACGTCCTCGTCCTCACCACGTACGACACGGACGCGGACATCACCCGGGCCATCGAGGCGGGCGCGACGGGCTACCTCCTGAAGGCCGAGCGCCCGGAGGAGCTGTTCGCCGCGATCCACTCGGCCGCGCAGGGCCGTACGACGCTGTCGCCGCCGGTCGCCAGCCGGGTGATGGACCGGATGCGGGGCGCGGCGGGCCCGTCCCTCACCGACCGGGAGCGCGACATCCTCGGGCAGCTCGCGCACGGCCTGGGCAACCGCGAGATCGCCCGCGCGCTGTTCATCAGCGAGGCCACGGTCAAGACCCACCTGGGCCGGATCTACGCGAAGCTCGGCGTCGACACGCGGGCGGGCGCGGTGGCGGTGGCGAAGGAGCAGCGCCTGCTGCCGTAGCGGTGCGCGACGGGGTCCTTCACCCGGGCGGGCGGACCCTGCCCGGCTTTCCGCTCGTCACGACGCCACGCGCTGCTACCGTGCGTTGCCACTTCAGCGCACTGTGTCATGTCCTCGTGGGAGCACCCGTGAAGATCACCATCGTCGGCGGCGGGCCCGGCGGCCTCTACTTCTCGATCCTGATGAAGCGCCAGGACCCCTCCCACGACGTCACCGTGTACGAGCGGAACGCGGAGGGCTCCACCTACGGCTGGGGCGTCACCTACTGGGCCGGGCTCCTCGACAAGCTGCGCGCGGGCGACCCGGAGTCGGCGGAGGCGATCGCCGCCGCGTCGGTCACCTGGACCGACGGCGTGGCGATCGTCCGCGACGAGCGGACCGTCCACCGCGGCGACGCGGGCTTCGGCATCGGGCGCCGCCGGATGCTCGCGCTGCTCGCCGACCGGGCCCGGGAGCTGGGCGTACGGGTCGAGCACGAGCACGCCGTCGACGGCCCCGACGCGCCCGAGCTCGCGGAGGCCGACCTCGTCGTGGCCGCCGACGGCGTGAACAGCGCGCTGCGCGAGGCGCACGCCGGCCGCTTCGGCACCAAGGTCACCAGCGGCCGCAACCACTACGTCTGGCTCGGCACGACGAAGGTCTTCGACTCCTTCAGCTTCGCCTTCAAGGAGACCGAGCACGGCTGGATCTGGTGCTACGCCTACGGGTTCAGCGGCGAGCAGTCGACGTGCGTGGTGGAGTGCGGCCCGGAGACCTGGTCGGGCCTCGGGCTGGACCGGCTGAACGAGGCCGACAGCCTGAACCTGCTGGAGAAGCTGTTCTCCGACCTGCTCGACGGCGAGCCGCTGATCGGCCGCGAGCAGCACGGTGACGGCGCCCCGGCCCAGTGGCTGCACTTCCGCACCCTCACCAACCGGGTCTGGCACCACGACAGGACGGTGCTGCTCGGCGACGCGGCCCACACCACCCACTACTCGATCGGCGCGGGCACCACCCTGGCCCTGGAGGACGCCCTCGCCCTCGCCGCGGCCCTGCGCGACCCGTCGGTCCCCGTGCCCGCGGCCCTCGCCGCGTACGGGCGGCGGCGCCGCTCGGAGCTGGTGTCCGCGCAGAGCGCGGCCCGCTACAGCGCCCAGTGGTACGAGAACCTGCCCCGCTACATGCGCCTGGAGCCGGCGCGGATGTTCGCCCTGCTCGGCCAGCGCCACTCCCCGCTGCTCCCGCACGTCCCGCCCCAGCTCTACTACCGTCTCGACCGCGCCGCGGAGCAGCTGGAGCCCCTGCGCCGCCTCAAGCGCTGGCTGGGCCCGCGGGTGGCGAGGGCGGTCCACCGGGGCTGAGGGAAACCGGCGGCGTCCGGGCATGGGACCATCGACCCGTGCTCGACATCGGCTACTCCCTCTCCCGCCGCTTCCCGGACCCCCCGCAGACCGACTACCGGGCCGTGGACGTCCACACCCTGCGCCACGACCTGTTCTGCGGCGACGTGTACCTCGCGGACACGGAGAAGGACGAGGAGCTGTCCACGGCCTGGGGATGGGTGCCGGTCCTCGACTTCGCGTGGGCGCTGTGCGACATCGTCGAGCAGATCGACCGCGACCCGCGCGGCAGCCGCGCCGCCCGGCCCCAGTACGCGGAGCTGGACTTCACGGAGTCGTCGGACGTCATGATCTTCGAGCGCCGCTTCGGGTGGGTGGACGTCGAGGCCGACTGGATGCCGGGCGACCAGCCGCCGCTCACCTTCAGCCACACCGAACTGCGCCGCGAGGCCCGCGACTTCCTGCACGACCTGCTCGCCGACCTCACGGACATGCACGAGGGCCTGGCCGACAACCCGGCGATCTGGGACCTCCAGGCCCGCTTCCCCCGCGTGTCCTAGCCCGCGCGCGTGCCCTGGCCGAGGCCCGCGCGTCCTGGCACGAACCGGCGCCTGCCGGCTCAGGGGCGCACCCCGGCCCGGACCCGCGTCTCCCCCCGGCCCGGACCCGCGTCTCTCCCCCCGGCTCAGGCGGGATCCTCCACCCGCACCCCCAACTGCGCCGCGAACACCGGCGCCAGGTCGAGCAGCTGCGCCGTGGAGATCACCGCGCCCGCCAGGGCGTCGACCCCCCGCGCGATCTCCAGCCGCTGGATCGTCCGCAGGTCGACGTCCTTCAGCTTCGCCCGGCTGAGGTCCGCCCCCGTCACCACGCAGTCCCGGAACTCCACCCGCTCCAGGACCGCGCCCCCGAAGTCCGGCTCGCTCAGCACGCACCCCTCGAAGAGGACGTCCCGCAGCTCGGCCATCCGCAGGTTCAGGTAGTCGATCTTCCCGCCCCGCACCCACACCCGCTCGAGCACCGCCCCGTGCAGCTGCGTCCCGCCCAGCCGGGCGTCCACCAGCTCCATGTCACGCAGCTGCGCCCCGGCCAGGTCGGTGCCCACGCCCCGTACGCCCTCCAGGACCGAATCGAGGAAGCGGGCGGACTTCAGCCGCGCCTCGTCGAGCCCGCAGTCGCGCACCGCGCAGTCCAGGAACCGGGCCCCCGCGCCGTTCCCCCCGGCCAGGTCCAGGCCGGCCAGCTCCAGGCCGTCGTAGTCCCCGTCCGGCTCCAGGCCGCCCTCGTACGCCTCCAGCGGAGGCAGCCGCACCTCCGCCCGCCGCACCTTGGCGACCGTCTTCTTCCTCGTGCTCATGACCGCCATGGTGACGCACGCCACTGACAATCCCCCGCCGGCGATGTCACGAACGCGCCGGGGCCGCTCGTCCCCTCCGTGAAACCCGACAACGAGGGAGCCGGACAGATGCGGAAGATCACGATCGTCGGCGGCGGCTTCGCCGGACTCACCGCGGCCGTCACCGCCGCCGAGGCGGGCGCCAAGGTGACCCTGTACGAGTCGCACCACACCCTCGGCGGGCGCGCCCGCACCGCCGAAGGCCCGTACCTGACCAACGAGGGCCCGCACGCCCTCTACGACGGCGGTCCGCACTGGACCTGGCTGAAGCAGCGCGGCCTGCTCGGCGAGCTCGCCCCGCTGCCGTTGCGCGAGGCGGCGAAGCTGCGCTTCCACCACAAGGGCGCGCTGCGCCGCGTCCCGCCGCTGGGCTTCCTGCGGCAGTCGCTCCGTACGGCGGAACAGGCGCCGGTGGACGAGGACTTCCGCACCTGGGCGACCCGGCTCGCGGGGCCGGACGCGGCGCGGGCGGCCGCCTCGTACAGCGGTGTCGCGCTGTTCCACCACGACCCGGGCGCGCTGTCGGCCCGCTTCGTGCAGGAGCGGCTGCACCGGGCCGCGTCGCTGCCGCCGGAGGCGCACTACGTCAAGGGCGGCTGGGGCAGGCTGATCGAGCGGATGGCGGCGCGCGCGTGGGAGACGGGCGTACGGATCGAGACCTCGTCGCGCGTCGACAGCCTCGACGACCTGCCGCGCGGCGCGGGCCCGGTGGTGGTGGCGACCTCGCTGGCCGCCGCCGCGCGGCTGCTCGGCGACCCGTCGCTGTCCTGGGAGTCGGGCCGTACGGTCCTGTTCGACCTGGCGCTGCGGAGCGGGAAGGGCCGGAAGGGCGATCCGTTCGTGATCTCGGACCTGGACGCGCCCGGCTGGGTCGAGCGCTTCACCGCGCAGGACCCGAGCCTCGCGCCGGCGGGCGAGGAGCTGATCCAGGCGCAGCTGCCGATCGGTCCCGGCGAGGGGAAGGCGGAGGGTGTGGCGCACGCGGAGCGGCTGCTCGACCTGGGCTTCGCGGGCTGGCGCGAGCGCGCGGTGTGGCGACGCGAGGCGGTCTCCCACGGCCGTACGGGCGCGGTGGACCGCCCCGGCACCACCTGGCGCGACCGGCCGGCGATCGACCGGGGGCACGGCGTGTACCTGGCGGGCGACCAGGTGGCGGCGCCGGGCGTGCTCTCGGAGGTGTCGTTCACCAGCGCGGTGGAGGCGGTGTCGCTGGCGATGCGGGCGGATCTGCGGACGAAGCCACTTGACCTCAAGCGTGCTTGAGGTCGGATGCTGGTCCCGCCGCACGAGATCACCGGGCCCGACGGGCCCGGCCGACCATCCGACCGGTCCCGTCGACCGACGATCCAGGGGAGCCCGCCATGCACGCCATCCGCCTCCACGCCTTCGGCCCCGCCGAGAACCTGACGTACGAGGAGGTCGCGGACCCGGTACCGGGTCCCGGCCAGGTCCGCGTCAAGGTGACGGCCGCCGGCGTCCACCTCCTCGACACGGTGCTGCGCGAGGGTGGGACGGGCCCGTTCCCCGCGCCCGCCGAACTGCCCACGGTCCCCGGCCGCGAGGTCGCCGGCACGGTGGACGCGCTCGGCGAGGGCACCGACCCGGCGTGGCTCGGCAAGCGGGTGGTCGCCCACCTGGGCATGGCGCCGGGAGGCTACGCCGAACTGGCCGTCACCGACGCCGGCCGCCTCCACGCCCTCCCCGACCACGTCGGCGAGGCGGAGGCGGTCGCGATGATCGGCACGGGCCGCACGACCCTCGGCATCCTGCAGTTCACCGAGCTCGGCCCGGACTCGGTCGCGATCGTCCCGGCCGCGGCGGGCGGCATCGGCACCCTCCTCGTGCAGTACGCGAAGAACGCCGGCGCCACCGTGATCGGCCTGGCGGGCGGCGAGGAGAAGGTGGCCCGGGTGAAGGAGAACGGCGCGGACCTGGCGGTCGACTACACGGCACCGGACTGGGCGCAGCAGGTCGCCGCGTACCTCGACGCGCTCGGGCGCGGGGCGACGGTCGTCTTCGACTCGGTGGGCGGGGCGACCGCCCGCGCCGCGGTGGACCTGCTCGGCGCGGGCGGCCGGCACGTCGTCTTCGGCTGGTCGGGCGGCGAGGAACTCACCTTCACCGAGGAGGAGCTCACGGCCCGGGGCATCACGTCGGAATCCGTCCTGGGCCCGGTGATGATCCAGAAGGCGGGCGGCGACATCCGCAACCTCGAACTCGCCGCCCTGGCCGCGCTCTCCGCCGGCACCCTCCGTCCGGCGGTCCACCGCTTCCCCCTCGCGGAGGCGGCGGCGGCCCACCGCGCCCTGGAGACCCGGGGCACCATGGGCAAGGTGGTCCTGGTCCCCTGACGGGCCGTCCGGGCTCAGATCCCGAGCACGTCCCAGGAGTGCCCCTTGAACTCCTTCCGGAAGTCAGGGTGGTCCTCCCACATCCGGGCGATGGAGCGCAGCACGTCCCAGTTGTGCTCCAGCGCCTGGTCCACGACCTGCCGCAGCTCCGGCGCCGAGGCCCGCTTCTCCAGCAGCCCGTTCACCGCCGAAGCGGCCTGCACGGTGTAGCGCAGCGCGCGCAGCGCCCGGGAGGTGTCGTCCATCCCGAAGCCGTGGTCGCTCCCGTTCTCGGGGTCGAAGAGCGGCGTGAGCCGCGCCTCGACGAAGGCCGTGATCCGCTCGAACCGCTGCTGAATGTCCTTGTCCATGCCCCCTTCCTACACGAGGCCGCGGACCCGGCACGACGACCCCCGCACGTACCCGTCACCGACCGCCGGGAGGACCTTGCGGCAGCGAGGCGCGGGACCAGCGGACGGGGTGGCCGTCAGGGCCGTCGGTGAGCCAGGAGCCGTCGCCCAGGGGCACCAGTTCGTACGCGTGGCTTACCTCGACGGCGAGCTCACCGTGCGGAGCACCGGTGCGCACGTCGACCAGGTGGTGGCGGAACCACTCCTCCTCGTCGCTGCTCTCGCCTCCCAGGGTGACGACCGCCGTGTCCGGGGTCAGATAGCCGCCGCTCCACTCCACGAAGGTCTCCTCCAAGTCGTATCCGAAGGCCTCGACGGACAGGGTGAAGAGCGCGTCGCCGCTGGGGTGGAGGTGGAAGGCGACGTCGTGCTGTCCGTGGTCGACCGTCATGAACTGCCGTCCGTCCGGCGCCAGGTCGATCAGGCAGCGGTCCCACCACGGGTACGTCACGAACTCCGACTCGCCGTCGCCACCGGTCGTGCCTCTGAGGATGACGGCGCCGTCCTGGCCCTCACCGATGTCGAGGTAGACGCTGCCGTCCAGGGGATGCACGTGATGGCCGCCGCCGTGGCCGGCCGTGCCCACCTCATGGCGGACGAGGACCGCACCGCTTTCCGCGTCGTACGCGACCCACAGATCCAGGCCGTCGCGGCCCGCCATCGCGTCCGGCCGGTAGACCCAGACGGTCCGGCCGTCCAAGGACAGCGCACAGCCGGGTCGGTGGCCGTACCGCTGGTCGGAGTGCGGCTCGAAGTCCGCCGCCCACAGCACGTCCGTGCGGCCGAGGCAGACGACTCCGTTCAGCGTCGTGTACACGGCGCGCTCCAGATCGGGCCGGACCGCCGACTCCACGACGACGTCGCCGGCCCTCGGCCGGAACACGGCGGCGGGCTCCAGGGCCCCGAAGGCACCGGATTCCAGCACGTACGCGTGGATCCGCCCCTCGCGGTGGCGCGTGACGACCTTCGGCGGCTTCTCGGGAGTCATCCGCCGAGGCTAGCGCCCGTGCTCAGGTCGGCCCGCGCGGCCCGTGCGGAAGAGGGCGGCGGTCCGCCGGGCCCTACGCCTCCCCGCCCAGCGACTTCAGGGCCCCGTCCGTCAGGCGGTACACCGTCCACTCGTCCTGCGGGCGGGCTCCCAGGGACTCGTAGAAGTCGATGGACGGCTGGTTCCAGTCGAGGACGGACCACTCCAGGCGCTCGTAGCCGCGCTCCACGCAGAGGCGGGCGAGTTCGGTGAGGAGGGCCTTGCCGTGGCCGCCGCCGCGCATCTCCGGGCGGACGTAGAGGTCTTCCAGGTAGATGCCGTGGACGCCGCGCCACGTCGAGAAGTTGAGGAACCAGAGGGCGAAGCCCGCGACCTCGCCGTCGGCGGTCTCGGCGATGTGGGCGTAGGCGGCGGGGCGGTCGCCGAAGAGGGCTTCGTGGAGCTGTTCGGGGGTGGCGCGGGCCTCGTCGAGGGCCTTCTCGTACTCGGCGAGGTCGCGGATCAGCTGGTGGATCACGGGGACGTCGGCAGGCGTGGCGGTACGGATCATGGAGTCAGGGTGCACTCCCTCAGGGGCGCCTCGCCAGCAGGTTCCGCGCGATGGACACCTGGTCCGGGTCGAGGGCCGGTTCGCCGTCCGCCACGTCCCACAGACCGTTCTGGAGCACTCGGGCGAGGGTCCAGGCCCGCGCACGGGCGCGGTCCAGGTCCAGGCGCTCGGTCAGGAGGTCGAAGCGCCACGAGGTCTCGGCCGGGTCCGGGTTCCACAGGTTGGTGAGGGCGGGCAGCAGCTCGAAGCCGGGGTCGCCGGTCAGCGGCTTCGGGTCGATGGCCAGCCAGGGCTCGCGTTCGGACGCCAGGACGTTGTCGTAGTGCAGGTCCCAGTGGAGCAGCCGATCGCCGGGCTCGCCCATGACCTCCCGTACCGCCGCCGCGCAGTCCTTCAGGAGCGCCGTGTCGTCCGGGTCCGCCAGCCGCCCGGCCGCCTTCGGCGCCGCCGCCACCATCCGCGCCGCGATGTCCCCCAGGGACCGCAGGCCCGGCGGCGCCGGGACCGCGACCAGGCGGGCCAGGAGGTCCGCGAGGACGCGCACGGCCCCGCGCGCGTCGCCCGATCCCGACAGGTGTCGGGTCTCGTCGGCCCGTTCCAGGAGCAACGTGCCTGTCTCCCGGTCGTGTTCGAGGAGGCGTACGGCTCCGTCCCCCGCCCACGTCCGCAGCGCGACCGGCTCGCCCTCGGTCTCCTCGTCGAGGAGCTGGAGCTTGAGCGCGGCCCGCGTCCCGTCGGCCCGCGACACCGGCAGCACCAGCGACGCCGCCCCGTGCATCGACGGGCCGGTCGGCCGCAGCCCCCAGCGGTTCAGGAACTCCTCCGCCCTGCCCGGCAGGGCGGCGATGAACGCCCGCCCCGCCTCGCCGTTCCACTCCGCCTGCGACGCCGCCAGTTCCGCCGGGATCTCGATCACCCGACCGACCTTAGACACCCGCGTCGCGCAGCGCCTGCGAGAATTCCGACGGGTCGTAGAGGCCGTTGCCCGCCGCCAGTGGTTCGCCGTCGACGAGGACGGTCGGCGTGCCGCCGACGCCCGAGTCCTCGAAGGCCTTCTCGGCGGACGCCACCCACTCCCGGTACGCGTCCTCCCGCACCGCCTTGTCGAAGGCGGCGCCCCGCAGACCCGGCACCTTCTCCGCTATGGCGAGGAGATGCTCCGTCGAGAAGCCGTCCTTCGCGGCCTTGTCCGGCCGGCTCGCGTACAGCGCCGCCTGGTACGACGCGAACTTCCCCGGCCCCGACACGGCGTCCGCCTCCGCCGCCGCCCGCAGCGCGTTCGCCGCCCGCGCCGAGGCCGCGCCGCCCGTCCTGGCGTCGAGGAAGGAGGCCACGACGTACTCGACGCGCACCTTCCCGGCCGCCGCCCGCTCCGCGAGGACCGCCCCCGAGCCCGCCTCGAACTTCGCGCAGTAGCCGCACCGCGGATCGACGAAAACCGTCACCGTGTGCGGCGCCCTCGCCTCGCCGACGACGATCTTCGCGCCGTCCACCGCCGCAGGCAGCCCCCCGAGCACGTCAGCGTGCTCCCCCGCCGCCACCGTCAGCGCCGCGTCCGCGGCGCCGCCGCCCTGCGAACACCCCGCCGCCGCAAGGGCGATGAGGCCGGTGGCGGCCACCGCGACGACGGCGCGGCCGGTCCCGCGTACACGCATGGGCAGAGTCCTTCCGGAACGACGAAATCCGTACTCCCGAAGCTAGGCGCGCCGCCGCCCCGGAACCCGCGCCGAAGGACCCGTATCCACGGGACCAACGCCCCCGGTAGCCTCCCGCGCACGGCCCCGGAAGGACCCGGAAGAGGGATGGACATGAGCACGATCGGCACGGTCAACGGCGGCATCTCGTTCTGGTACGCGCAGGACGGCGCCCCCGCCCCGCGCGAGCCGCTGCCCGGCGACACGACGGCCGACGTCTGCATCGTCGGCGGCGGCTACACCGGCCTGTGGACCGCGTACTACCTCAAGAAGGCCGTGCCCTTCCTCGACATCACCGTCCTGGAGGCCGCCTTCTGCGGCTACGGCGCCTCCGGCCGCAACGGCGGCTGGCTCTACAACGGCATCGCCGGCCGCGACCGTTACGCACGGCAGCACGGCCACGAGGCCGCCGTACGCCTCCAGCACGCCATGAACGACACCGTCACCGAGGTCGTCGACGTCTGCGCCGCCGAGGGCATCGACGCCGACATCCACCGAGGCGGCGTCCTGGAGGTCGCCACCTCACCCGCCCAGCTCGCCCGCCTCAAGGACTTCCACACCGTCGAGATCGCCTTCGGCGAGAAGGAGCGCGAGCTGTACGGGGCACGCGAGACCGCCGAGCGCATCCGCGTCACCGGCGCCGTCGGCTCCTCCTGGACCCCGCACGGCGCGCGGCTCCACCCGGTCAAGCTGGTCAAGGGCCTGGCCGCGGCCGTCGAGGCGCTCGGCGTCACCATCCACGAGTCCACGCTGGTGACGGAGATCCGGCCCAAGCACGCGGTCACGCCGTACGGCACGGTCCGCGCCCCCTACGTGCTGCGCTGCACCGAGGGCTTCACCGCCTCGCTCGCGGGCCAGCGCCGCACCTGGCTCCCCATGAACTCCTCCATGATCGCCACCGAACCGCTGACCGACGCCCAGTGGGAGTCCGTCGGCTGGGACGGCCTGGAGACCCTCGGCGACATGGCGCACGCCTACATGTACGCCCAGCGCACCGCCGACGGCCGCATCGCGCTCGGCGGCCGGGGCGTCCCGTACCGCTACGGCTCGAAGACCGACAACGACGGACGCACCCAGCCGCAGACCGTCGAGGCCCTGCGCGAGATCCTGATCCGCTTCTTCCCGCAGCTGGCGGGCGTCGGCATCGCCCACGCCTGGTCCGGCGTCCTCGGCGTGCCGCGCGACTGGTGCGCGACGGTCACCCTGGACCGCTCCACCGGACTCGGCTGGGCGGGCGGTTACGTCGGCTCCGGCGTCGCCACCGCCAACCTGGCCGCCCGCACCCTGCGCGACCTCATCCGGCAGGACTCCGGCCAGGCGGGCCCGACGGACCTGACCACCCTGCCCTGGGTCGACCACCGCGTCCGCAAGTGGGAGCCGGAGCCGTTGCGCTGGCTCGGCGTCCAGACCATGTACGCCGCCTTCCGCGGCGCCGACCGCCGCGAGGCCACCGCCCGTACGGCCGCGACGGACCGCATCGCGCTCCTCGCGAACAAGCTCAGCGGCCGCTGAGAGCCGAGCACTCCACGCTCAGCGGCCGCCCACGGCCGAGCACTCCACGCTCAGCGACCGCCCACGGCCGAGCACTCCGGAACCCCCGCCTCAGCCGAGGCCGCTCAGTCCCTGCATCGCCGACAGCGCCCATTCCTGCGCCCCCACCGTCGTCCCGGCCGCCACGCCCGTCGCGACCGGGGCGAGCGCGCCCCGGAGCATGGTGAGGGCGCGCCGCAGCCTGCCGGGCTCGGGCTCCTCGGTGCCGCTGATGGCGGCGAGGACCTCGCCCGCCGCGGCCTCGGTGTCCTCGCGCTCCTGCGCGCCCAGGCCCTGCTCGGGCAGCCGCGCCAGCAGCTCCCGTACGAGCTCGGCGAGTTCGGCGTAACCGGGGGCGACCGGCGCCGGGGTGTGGTTGATCTGGTTCTGGGTGACCTGCTCGTTGCCCACGGCGATCTGGGAACCGCTCACCGGGCCGTGGATGTGGAGCCCCGAACCCTGATGCTCCGGGGTGCCGTGCTGGGGACCGTTCATGCGGGAGATCCGTCCTCGTCGGTGTGCGGCGTCCGCCGGCTGTCGATGCGCTGGTTCATGTCGACCCGCTCGTTGCCCACGGCGAGCTGGGAGTCCCTCACGCCGCCGTGGATCGTCACATTGTTGTTGTAGGTGACGTGCGTGGGCGGCGGCTGGTTCGTCTCGTCCTGCCACTCCTCCACCGACAGCGAGCTCCGCAGCGACGGCATCGACACCCGGCCGTTGTGCCGCACGCCCGCCGCGCCCGTCCCCGACACCGCGCAGCCCACGAAGAGCCCGCCCGCCTCGTTCCGGAAGAACGCGCCCACCGACGCGCAGTCGGTGAACTCGCTGTCGTGCACCTCCAGTCTCGACCGGTCCTGGGCGAGGAGACCGAGCGACTCCGATCCGGCCACCCGGAGCCGCCGGGCGACGAGCCGCCCCTGCCCGAGGGCCGCGGCCCCGGCCGACGTCACCGCCCGCGCCTCGCAGTCGGTCAGGAAGAGCTGGGCCTCCTCCGCGACGGCGAAGCCCACCATGCCGCGCTCCGCGGTCACCTGGCGCAGGGTGACCCGGGACGTACCGAGGACCTCCACGGCCGACATCGAGAAGTCCGTGAACACTCCGCCGTCCACCTCCGCGGTCGTGCCCGCGTCGCCACGCGTCTCCAGATGGGTCACGCAACGCTCCACCCGCACGTCCCGGAAGACGGCCTTGCCGCCCTCGTACGCCCGGAGCGCGACGCCCGTCAGATCCGTGACCCGCACCCCGTGGAAGGCGCCCCGGGAGCCCGTGCCGGTGACGACGACGCCGACGTTGCCGCCGGCGACCCGGAGGCCGTGCACCTCCGGGGCACCGCGCTCGGACACGAACACCGCGACGTTGCCGGCCTCCGCGACCTCGCAGTCCTCGAACCGGCCGCGGCCCGCCCGTACGGTGATCCCGGTGTCCCGGCAGTCGGTGAGGACACAGCCGCGCACCACGGGGTCGGAGCCCTCCGCGACCGCGATGCCCTGCTCGGCGCCGGTGACGCGGACCCGGTCCACGCTCCCACGGGAGTGGTGGAGGTATCCGACGGCCTCCGCGCCGACGTCGGCGATGGTGCAGTCGGCCACCGCCAGCCAGGCCTGCGTGTCCGCGAACAGCGCGGCCAGCCCGGTCCCGGTGAGCTCGCAGCCGGTCACCTCGGCCTGCGCACCGCTGACCCTGACGCCGTGGATCCGGGCCCCCGTGAACCGGCTGTCCCTCACCGACACCCGGGCGCCCTCGATCGCCGCGAGCGCGTTGTCCGCGGCGTCGGTGAACCGGCACCGCTCGACGTGCCCGCCGGCCCCGGCGAAGAGCACCCGGCCGTGCCGGAAGGCGCTGTCCCGGAGCGTCACCGCGGTGCCGGGCGTCGCGTGCACGCAGACGCCGCCCGGCGCCCGTACCTCCGTGTGCTCCAGGGTGAGCGTGCCCGCGGCGCAGCGGACGACGTCCGCGTCACGGGAGGCCAGGACGAGTCCGCGGGCCAGGACGGTCCCGGCCGTCTCCAGCGCGGTGCCGCTCGGCAGGATCACCGTGACCGAACCGGGCTCGCCCGTCGCGACCAGCTCGACCTCGCCCCGGACGAGGAGCGGCTCCGCGTAGTGCCCGGGCGCGATCTCGATCCGGGCCGGCCGGTTCTTGCGGGCCGCAGCGGCGAGCGCGGACGCGATGTCGCGGTGGACGCCCATGCCGCCACGAGGCGACACGCGGTACCTCGCGGCCAAGGCGGCCACCTCCCCGTCAGCTCCCGCCCGTACCCAGAACCGAGGCCCTGCCGCCCGCACGGACGACAGGGCCTCGGACCTGGTGCTGTTTCAGAGAGCCCCCTGTCGGGTTCGAACCGACGACCCCCGCTTTACAAGAGCGGTGCTCTGGCCAGCTGAGCTAAGGAGGCAGCGAATGCAGTGTAACGAACGCCCGCCCGCCCCAGGTCGGAAATCTCACGCATCCCGTAGCACCCGGACTGCTGACAGATCCGGCGCCGCCGGGTAGCGTCACTTCGAGTTCACCCAGGTGGACTAGACCTCAATCCTTCCTTTACTCGGATCGTCCGGCACGTTCCTGCCGGTGAAGGGACACATCACCATGGCTTCCGTCACCTACGACAAGGCGACCCTGGTCTACCCCGGCGCCGAAAAGCCCTCCGTCAACGAGCTGGAGATCGAGATCGCCGACGGCGAGTTCCTCGTCCTCGTCGGCCCCTCCGGCTGTGGCAAGTCGACCTCGCTGCGCATGCTGGCCGGTCTGGAGGACGTCACCTCCGGCGCCATCCGCATCGGCGACCGCGACGTCACGCACCTGCCGCCGAAGGACCGGGACATCGCCATGGTGTTCCAGAACTACGCGCTCTACCCGCACATGACCGTCGCCGACAACATGGGCTTCGCCCTCAAGATCGCCGGCGTGAACAAGAGCGAGATCCGCACCAAGGTCGAGGAGGCGGCGAAGATCCTCGACCTCACCGAGTACCTGGACCGCAAGCCGAAGGCGCTCTCCGGCGGTCAGCGCCAGCGCGTCGCCATGGGCCGCGCCATCGTCCGCGAGCCGCAGGTCTTCCTCATGGACGAGCCGCTGTCCAACCTCGACGCCAAGCTCCGCGTCTCGACCCGTACCCAGATCGCGAGCCTCCAGCGCCGCCTGGGCATCACGACGGTGTACGTGACGCACGACCAGACCGAGGCCCTCACCATGGGCGACCGGGTCGCGGTCCTCAAGGACGGTCTGCTCCAGCAGGTCGACACCCCGCGCAACATGTACGACAAGCCCGCCAACCTCTTCGTCGCTGGCTTCATCGGCTCCCCCGCCATGAACCTGATCGAGGTCCCGATCACCGACGGCGGCGTGAAGTTCGGCGCGAGCGTCGTCCCGGTCTCCCGCGAGGCCATCGCCGCCGCGGCCGCCAAGGGCGACACCACCGTCACCGTCGGCGTCCGCCCCGAGCACTTCGACGTGTCGGGCCCCACGGGCAAGGACGGCCTGGCCGTGACCGTGAACGTGGTCGAGGAGCTCGGCTCCGACGGCTTCGTGTACGGCTCCACCCGCGTCGGCGGCGAGGACAAGGACGTCGTGGTCCGCGTCGGCGGCCGCGAGGTCCCGGCCAAGGGCTCCACGCTGCACGTCGTGCCGCGCTCGGCCGAGCTGCACGTCTTCTCCACCTCGACGGGCGAGCGTCTCTCCGACTGACGCCGGACCGCGCCGCCCGGCGCACGCGCTCCACGCCGTACGGCTCCGTCCCCGCTTGCGGGGGCGGGGCCGTTCGCGTACAGGAGGCATGAATCCCCGACTCGGCGAAAACCCCGGCAGAACTGGGCAAACAGACACCGGGCCCCTCCCCCGCGTCAACACGGGATTCGAAAAGCCGCCTCGAACCATCCCTCGCGAGAGTGACTAAATGTCGCCATATCACTACCGGCCGCTACGCTCGCCTGCGTGACGCATACTGCCCGCCGAATCGGCCGCTCTCTCGCCCTCGTCCTGCCCGTCGTCCTGGTGCTCTCCGGAACGCTCGCGGTGTCCGCCGTTCCGTGGGCCGGCCAGAGCCACGGGACCCAGATGCTGACCGCGTCCACCGCGTCGTCGGCGGACGTCTCCACCCGCGCCAAGTCCCGCGCCCCGCAGGATATTCTGCGCGACCAGCTCCTCGCAGAGCTTCAGGAGAAGGACCCCGGGGTCGCCCTCACCCACCTCCAGCGCGAGGTGGAGAACCGGCCCTCCCTCGCCCGCCACTGCATGTCCATCGCCCGCGCCCTCGGCGCCGCCGCGGTCGAGCGCTTCGGCCCGACGCGCGCCCAGTCCTACTCCCGCCCGGTCTGCGACACGTCCTTCGCGACCGGCGTCATGAACGCCGCCTGAGCCGGGCCCGGTAGGTCTGCCGTTCACCGCATATCGTTCCCGGTATGCACACTTCCCCGACGCAGGCCGTGGTCCTGGCGGGCGGCCAGGGCTCGCGGCTGCGCCCGTACACCGACGACCGCCCCAAGCCGATGGTCGAGATCCCGGGCACCGGGACCCCGATCATCGGCCATCAGCTGTCCTGGCTCGCCGCCGAGGGAGTCACGGACGCCGTCGTCTCCTGCGGCCACCTCGCCGAGGTGCTCCAGGAGTGGCTGGAGACCGCCGACCTGCCGCTGAAGGTGACCACGGTCGTCGAGTCCGAGCCGCTGGGCCGCGGCGGCGGCCTCAAGTACGCGGCGGCGCACCTGCCCGAACCGGGGAAGCCCTGGTACGCCACCAACGGGGACATCTGGACCCGTTTCTCGCTGCGCGAGATGGCCGAGTTCCACACCGAGCGCGACGCCACCGCGACCCTCGCGCTGGCCCGGCCGCGCATCCCGTGGGGCGCCGTCGAGACCGACGCCTTCGGCCACATCACCGACTTCATCGAGTCGCCGCCGTCCCCGTACCTCATCAACGCGGGCGTGTACGTCTTCTCCGCGGCCTTCACCGAGCTGCTGCCCGAGCGCGGCGACCACGAGCGCACCACCTTCCCCCGCCTCGCGAGGGAACGCCGCCTGGCGGGCTTCCCGCTGCCGCAGGGCGCGTACTGGCGGGCCATCGACACCGCCAAGGACCTGACGGAGGCGGCAAAGGAACTCGCCGCACAGGCGTAGCCCGCGGCGCACGCACGCAGAGACGCAGCCCGCGGCGCCCGGCGCACGGGCCTCGCCCCGCCGCGCCGCGCCGGCGTGGCCCCAGGAAGCCGACGAGGGCGGCACCACGAGTCGTGGTGCCGCCCTCTCGCGCGCTTCGCGGCGCGGGGCGCGTCTCGCGGCCCCACAGCGGCGGTGGGGCGCCGGCGACACGAGAGGGCACGCACGAGGGCACGCGGCCAGGAAGCCAGGCCGCCACGCGGGCACGCGGGCACGCGGCCACGCGGGCACGCGGCCACGCGGCCACGCGGCCACGCGGCCACGCGGCCACGCGAGAGGGGCCCGGTGTCCGCAAGGACACGGGCCCCTCAGGGAGCGGGACCGCCCGGCCGGCAAGGGCCGCCCGCCGAGAAGCCACGCGAGAGGCCCCGGTGTCCGCATGGACACGGGGGCCTCTCGGAGCCGGGCCGCCGGCCGCCGGGCCGCACTGTCGCCGGCCGCAGGCCCATGCCCGCCCGGGTCGCAGGGTCCGACCGGGCCGCCGCCCGCGTCGCCTCAGCCCAGCAGGCCGCCGATCGGGTTTCGTGCGCCGCCCGACGTCGAGCCGCCGTCCGATGAGCCGGTGCTGCTTCCGCTCGACGGGGTGCCGCTCGTGCCGCCCGACGTGGAGTCGCTCGTCGAGGACGACGGAGCCGTCGTACGGGTCTGGCTCGGGCTCCGCGTGGTCGTCGCCGGCGGGCTCGTACGGTCGCTGCGCCGGGTCTCCCGCGCCGACTCCGTCGGCTTCGCCTCGTCCTCGTCCTGCTCGCTCGTGCCGCTCGCCCCGGTCGTCGCCGTGGGCTTCGGGCTCTTCGTGGCCTTCCGGGACGGGCTGCTCGCGCCCGGCTCCTGCGGGAGCGGCTGCCCCGGGAGGTGGTTGATCGGGTCGTCGTTCGGGCCCGGAACCGTGACCATCTGCGAGGAGCGCACCGCCCCGCCGAGCATCGAGCCGATGAGCAGCGTGAGTCCGACGACCACCGCAGCCACCACCGTGCCCCGCCGCAGCACCCGGCGGCGCAGCTCCCACAGCTCCGAGCGCGGCCCGAGGGTCCGCCACGCCTCGCCGGCCAGGCGGCCGTCGACCGAGTACACCGGGGCGCCGGCGATGATCAGCGGCGACCACGCGGCCAGGTAGATGATGTCCGGCGCGTCGTAGACCGGGACGGTCTTCCAGCTGACGGTCAGGATGAGCGCCGCCGACAGCAGCGCGCCCACCACGGCCGCGACCCGCTGCCACAGGCCGAGCACGGTGAGGACGCCGACGACGACCTGGAGGAAGGCGACGGTGAGGCCCGCGCCGACCGGGTGCTGCAGCGCGAAGTCGCGCAGCGGCTCGGCCAGCGCCCACGGGTGCAGCGAGTGCAGCCACTTGACCATGGAGCCGCGCTCGCCGCCGTCGAAGTAGACGGGGTCGCAGAGCTTGCCCATGCCCGCGTAGATGGAGATGAAGCCGAGGAAGACGCGCAGCGGCAGGAGCACCACGCCCAGGTTCATCCGGCGGCCCGGGTAGTACGCGTGCCGGACGGCGTCCGCGCCGTGCCGCTGCCCGCGGTCCTGCGGATCGGCGCCCTCGTCGTACGCGTCGGGCGCCATCTCGTACACGTCGTCGTACGCGCCCTCGGCGCGCCGCATCGGCGGCAGCAGCGGGGCGGGCGGCCCGGCCGCCGGCACCACCGGGGTGGGCATCGTGTCGTCGATGCGCGGGATCGTCTGGGTCGTCGGCTCCAGGGTGGAGACGGCGCCCGCGGCGGACGAGTCGCGGACCGCCTGGAGCAGCCCGGTGGCGCCCGGCGCGGACTTGCCGCTCCACACGACGGGACGGCGGCGGGGGCCGGCTCCCGCGCCGGCGACAGCGCCGACACCCGCCGCGGCTCCGGCGAGCGCGGCGATACGGGGAGCGACCTTCGTCTCCTTGGCCGGCGCGAGCCGCACACGGAAGCTGGCGTGGTTCACGATCACCTGGGCGGGATCGGAATCCACCTTGACCATGCTCAGCGCGGGCTGATCGTCGAACCCCGGCCGGGGCGTTCTGGTGTCCACACTCATCTAACCGAGTGATGCGCGGTTAGGACACTGCCTTGACGGACCCGAAATGTCGGAGGTCCGTCAAGATCACGGCCGGGGAGCGTCCCCCGTTCGGGTCAGCCCGTACGGGGGTGGATCAGCCCATGCGGCGGCGGGCCGCCTCGTAGAGCACCACGCCCGCCGCGACACCGGCGTTCAGCGACTCGGCGCCACCGGGCATCGGGATGCGAACGAGGAAGTCGCAGGTCTCGCCGACCAGACGGGACAGGCCCTTGCCCTCGGAGCCGACGACGATGACGACCGGGCCGGACAGCGCCTCCAGCTCGTGCACCTCGGTGTCGCCGTCCGCGGACAGACCGACGACCGTCAGGCCCGCCTTCTGGTACTGCTCCAGGCAGCGGGTCAGGTTGGTGGCGCGGGCCACCGGCGTACGGGCGGCGGTGCCGGCGGAGGTCTTCCACGCGCCCGCGGTCATTCCGGCCGCGCGCCGCTCCGGCACGACCACGCCGTGGCCGCCGAAAGCGGAGACCGAACGGACGACGGCGCCCAGGTTGCGCGGGTCGGTGACGCCGTCGAGGGCGACGATCAGCGGGTCCTCGTGGTCGTCGTAGGCCGCCTCGGCCAGGTCCTCGGGGTGCGCGTACTCGTACGGCGGGACCTGGAGGACGAGGCCCTGGTGGTTGAGCCCGTTGGTCATCCGGTCGAGCTCGGGGCGCGGCGCCTCCATGATGTTGATGTTGCCGCGGCCGGTGGCGAGGTTCAGCGCCTCGCGCACGCGCTCGTCGTTGTCGATGAACTGCTGGACGTAGAGCGTGGTGGCGGGCACGCCGTCGCGCAGCGCCTCGAAGACCGGGTTGCGGCCGACGACCATCTCCGACTGGCCCTTGCCGCCGCGGCGGGCGACGGGCTTGCGCTTGGCCGCGTTCCGGGCCATCGCGTTGGAGACGCGGTACGCCTTGTGGCCCTTGCGGTTCTCGGCCTTGGGCGTGGGGCCCTTGCCTTCGAGGCCCTTGCGTCGCTGGCCACCGCTGCCGACCGTCGCGCCCTTCTTGTTGGACGTGCGACGTCCCCTGCGCTGGCTGTTCCCGGCCATGGCTGCTACCTGTTTCCTCTACCTGCGTGCGTATGAAGTCTGTAAGTGAAGTGTGCCGCCCGGAGGCCCGGACGGCACACGCGTCGTCTTGCTAACGGTTGGCGAGGGTCCAGCGCGGACCGTCCGGGCTGTCCTCGATGGCGAGGCCGGACTGCGTGAGCTGGTCACGGATGGCGTCCGCGGTCGCCCAGTCCTTCCGTTCACGGGCGGACTCGCGCTGCTGGAGCACCAGCCGTACGAGGGTGTCGACCACGCCGTGCAGCTCCTCGCCGCCGCCGGTCTCCTCGGCCCAGTGCGGGTCGAGCGGGTCGAGACCGAGGACGCCGAGCATGGCGCGCACCTCGGCGAGGCGGGCGATGGCCTCGTCCTTGTCGTCGGCGGCCAGCGCGCTGTTGCCCTGGCGGACGGTGGTGTGGATGATCGCCAGCGCGTGCGGCACGCCGAGGTCGTCGTCCATGGCCTCGGCGAAGGCCGGCGGCACCTCGGCGGCGGGCGCGACGGGCGACCCGGCCTTCTCGGTGGCGCGCTGCACGAAGCCCTCGATGCGGCCGAAGGCGGCCTCGGCCTCGCGCAGGGACTCCTCGCTGTACTCGATCATCGACCGGTAGTGCGGGGTGCCCAGGTAGTAACGCAGGACGATCGGGCGCCAGTTCTTCACCATCTCGGAGACGAGGACGCTGTTGCCCAGCGACTTCGACATCTTCTCGCCGCTCATGGTGACCCAGGCGTTGTGCACCCAGTACGAGGCGAAGTCGTCGCCGAAGGCCTTGGCCTGGGCGATCTCGTTCTCGTGGTGCGGGAAGATCAGGTCGAGACCGCCGCCGTGGATGTCGAAGGCGGAGCCCAGGTACTTGTGCGCCATCGCCGAGCACTCCAGGTGCCAGCCGGGACGGCCGCGGCCCCACGGGGTCTCCCAGTCGGGCTCGCCCGGCTTGGTCGCCTTCCACATGGCGAAGTCGCGCGGGTCGCGCTTGCCGGTGATGCCCTCCTCGGCCGGCTGGCGCAGGTCGTCGATGTCCTGGTTGGACAGCGCCAGGTAGTCCGGGAAGGAGCGCACGTCGAAGTAGACGCTGCCGTCGGCGACGTAGGCGTGGCCGCGCTCGATGAGGCCGCGCATCATCTCGACCATCTCGGTGACGTGGCCGGTGGCGCGCGGCTCGTAGGTGGGCGGCAGGCAACCGAGGGCGTGGTAGCCGTCGTTGAAGGCGCGCTCGTTCTCGTAGCCGATGGACCACCAGGGGCGGCCCTGCTCGGCGCCCTTCTTGATGATCTTGTCGTCGATGTCGGTGACGTTGCGGACGAACGTGACGTCGTAGCCGCGGTACGCGAACCAGCGGCGCATGATGTCGAAGTTCAGGCCCGAGCGGATGTGCCCGATGTGCGGGGCGGCCTGCACGGTCGCGCCACACAGGTAGATCGAGACACAGCCCGGCTTGATCGGGGTGAAGTCACGGATCTGCCGGGCGCTGGTGTCGTACAGGCGAATAGTCACCACACCAGGGTAGTGGGCGGGGGGCAGTGCCCCGCGACCCTTTGCGGGTCGCGGGTGACACTTTTCCCACTCGGCCTCCCGCTCGGCTTCCCGCTCGGCTTCCCGCTGGCGCTCCCCGGGTGCGGAACCGGTCGTGATCCGGCCCGGATCGGGAAGGGACGGCCTAGGCGCGGGCCACCGGGTAGACGAGGGCGGTCGCCAGGGCGGCCAGGCCCTCGGCGCGGCCGGTGAGGCCGAGGCCGTCGGTGGTGGTGCCGGAGACGGACACGGGGGCGCCGGCCGCCTCGCTCAGCGCCTTCTGGGCCTCGTCGCGGCGCTTGCCGATCTTGGGGCGGACGCCGACGACCTGGACGGCGATGTTGCCGATCTCGTAGCCCTCGGCCCGGACGATGCGGGCGGCCTCGGCGAGCAGGGTGACGCCGGAGGCGCCGGACCACTCGGGGCGCGAGGTCCCGAAGTGGGCGCCGAGGTCGCCGATGCCGGCGGCGGAGAACAGCGCGTCGCAGGCGGCGTGGGCGGCCACGTCACCGTCGGAGTGCCCGGCGAGCCCGTACCCGTCGCTGTCGGGGCCGTCCCACAGGAGACCGGCGCACCACAGCTCGCGCCCCTTCTCGAAGGCGTGGACGTCGATGCCGATGCCGGTACGGGGGATGAGCGGGAGCTCAGAAGCCATCGTTGGCCCTCCTGCGGGCGAGTACGGCCTCGGCGAGGACGAGGTCGAGGGGGCGGGTCACCTTGAAGGCCTCTTCGTGGCCGGGCACGACGACGACGGGCGCGCCGAGCTTCTCGACCATGCCGGCGTCGTCGGTGGCGCCCTCTCCGGTGAGGGCGACGGTGGCGTGGGCGTTGACGAGGGTCTCGCGGTCGAAGCCCTGCGGGGTCTGTACGGCACGGAGGCGGGCGCGGACCGGGGTCGCGACGACCTGCTCGGGGCCGCCGGGCCGCTCGGCCGGTTCGACCTCCTTGACGGTGTCGGCGACGGGCAGCGCGGGGACGACGGCGACGGCCCCGTCCCGTACCGCCTCGATGACGGCGTCGACGGTGTCGACGGGCACGAGCGGGCGGGCGGCGTCGTGCACGAGGACGGTGGTGACGTCGTCGGGGATCGCCTTGAGGCCGAGGTGGACGGACTCCTGGCGGGTGTCGCCGCCGGGCACGACCACGTAGTCGGTCCGCTCGGGCAGGGCGTGGGCGTCGAGGAGGTTCTTGACCTCGGTGGCGCCGTCGGACGGCGCGACCACGACGACGAGGGAGACGGCGCGGGAGGCGGCCATCGCCCGGACGGCGTGGATGAGCATGGGGGTGCCGTTCAGCGCGCGCAGCGCCTTGGGGGCGCCCGGGCCGAGGCGCACGCCCCGGCCGGCCGCGGGGATCACCACGGCGGTGCGAGTAGGACGCGCTTCGTCTGTCATCGGTTGCACTCCGGCAGGTTTGTTTCCGCGGGCGACGTGGGTATGGCGTCAGCAGGCTTGCCGCGACGCCTCGACCGGGCCCTTTCCGTGACGACGGTCGAGGCGTCGCCGTGCGAGCCGCCGTGGTCGTCGTGTGGGTGCCGAGGTCGGCAGGGGGTCGGGAAAAAGAGAGACGAACATGCCGCAGTGCCCGGCGACGGCACTGTGGAATCACTGGGATTCACAGCGCGTCAGCGGGCACCGCGGCATTGTGCGTGGCATGCATGTGCGTGGCATGGCATGAGCGCCAGGCGTCGGATGGCATCAGACGGCAGGCGTCAGGACGCGAGCACCTCGTCGAGAAGCGCCTCGGCCTTGTCCTCGTTGGTGTTCTCCGCGAGGGCCAGCTCGCTCACCAGGATCTGGCGCGCCTTGGCGAGCATGCGCTTCTCACCGGCGGAGAGACCGCGCTCGCGCTCACGGCGCCACAGGTCGCGCACCACTTCGGCGACCTTGATGACGTCGCCCGAAGCGAGCTTCTCCAGATTCGCCTTGTAGCGACGGGACCAGTTGGTCGGCTCCTCGGCGTACGGCGCGCGCAGCACCTCGAAGACCCGGTCCAGCCCGTCCTGACCGACCACGTCGCGAACACCGACGAACTCCGCATTGTCCGCCGGCACACGAACCGTCAGGTCGCCCTGCGCGACCTTGAGCACCAAGTAGGTCTTGTCCACGCCTTTGATCTGGCGAGTTTCGATGGCCTCGATCAGCGCGGCCCCGTGATGGGGATAGACCACGGTGTCGCCAACCTTGAACGTCATGTGACAGGTACCCCTTCCGTGGCTATCCAGAGTAACACGGATACGGCTTCTTCTGAATGGCGTTTTCGCAGGTCAGGGCATATCTCGGGGCTTGACAACAGCGCAGCGGACGTGCTGCGGAGGCCTTCCGGAAGGCGGTATTCGCAGGTCGGAGCGGCTGCGTGGACGCAGAGAAACACCCACGTTACAGGGTCCGAGGGTGGTGTGAGGGAGGGGTGATGTCCAGGTTTGCCGGGTTCGGTGTGGCGCTCTTCACGTAGTCCGTTCGAGGATCGGCCACCCGTACGGGCGGATTCTCGAATTGATCACGGAGGGATTCCCGAATGGCGCCGAGGGGTGGCGCACGGGTAATGCGCGGCCGGCGGCCGAATTGATCACGGCGCTTATGTGAACGGCGCGTCAATGGGGCGTGATCCGGCCATGACGGCGAGTTCTGGACGACGGGCGGGCGCGGAGGGGCCACAGGGGGTGCGGCGGGCGCGGGTGGCGGCCGGTACGCGACCGGTTAGGCGTTGGGGGCGGGTCGGGTGCGGGACGGAGAGTGCGGCTCGGTAACCTAAGCGCGCTGACACACCTTTAGCCGTTACTTAGCCCGTCCGTACGTCCTAGGAGTTGCCGCCGCCGTGAGCCGCAGCCTTCGACGCGGCGCCCTCGCCGCCACCGCCATCGTGATCTCGATCGCCTCGCTGTCCGCCTGTGGTGCGGGCAACGACGCACAGACGCTCGGCGTCCGGCCGGACAACGCCGCCGTCACGGTGGACGACGTCAAGATCCAGAACGCGCTCGTGATCACCCAGCCGGACCCGGGTGCCGTCGGCCCGGCCGTCGTCTCCGCCACCGTCTTCAACAACGGCCGGACGCAGCAGACCCTCGAGTCGATCACCCTGCCGGGCACCGTCGGCGCCGTGAAGCTCAAGGCGGCCGAGGGCGACGGCCCGATCGTCGTCCCCGCCGGCGGCTCCGTCGTGATCGGCGGCGCCGGCAACGCGACCGCCACGGTCGAGGGCGGCCTGCGGGAGGCCAGGAACGGCGACGCGCAGAAGGTCGTCTTCAAGCTGAGCAAGACCGGCGAGGTGTCGCTCGACGCGTTCGTCGTCCCGGCGCAGGGCTACTTCAAGGAGTACGGCCCCGCCGAGATCCCGAAGCCGCCGGCCACCACGCCGACCACGGGCGCCACCGCCACCGCCACGCCGACCGGCGAGGCCGGCCACGGCGCCACCCCGTCGGGCACGGCGACCCCGACCGGCACGGCCACGCCGACCGGCGAGGCCACCCACGCGGCCGGCCACTGAGCCGACCGGCAGGCAAGCCGAAAGGGCGCCCCCTCCGAGGAGGGGGCGCCCTTTCGTACAGGCGCTGAGGCTCGTACAGGCTCTGAGGCGGCGCCGTCCGGCCTACGGCTCGAATTTGTAGCCCAGGCCCCGCACCGTCACCAGGTAGCGCGGCGCACCCGGGTCGGGCTCGATCTTGGCGCGGAGGCGCTTCACGTGGACGTCGAGGGTCTTCGTGTCGCCGACGTAGTCGGCGCCCCAGACCCGGTCGATGAGCTGCATGCGGGTGAGGACGCGGCCCGCGTTGCGGAGCAGCATCTCCAGGAGGTCGAACTCCTTCAGCGGCAGGTCGACCTTGCCGCCCGCGACGGTGACCACGTGGCGGTCGACGTCCATGCGGACCGGGCCGGCCTCCAGGGCGGCGGGCGTGACCTCCTCCGGCTCTCCGCGGCGGCGCAGCACCGCGCGGATGCGGGCGACCAGCTCCCGCGAGGAGAAGGGCTTGGTCACGTAGTCGTCGGCTCCTATTTCCAGCCCGACGACCTTGTCGATCTCGCTGTCCTTGGCGGTCACCATGATCACCGGGACGTTGGAGCGGCCGCGCAGCTGCCGGCACACCTCCGTGCCGGGCAGGCCCGGCAGCATCAGGTCGAGGAGGACGAGATCCGCTCCGTTGCGCTCGAACTCGTCGAGGCCGTCGGGCCCGGTCGCCGCGACGGCGACCTCGAAGCCCTCCTTGCGGAGCATGTACGACAGGGCGTCGCTGAAGGATTCCTCATCCTCGACGACAAGCACTCGGGTCACGGAAGGACCTCCGGGGCAGGGAGTGGTTCGGTCATGAGATCGGGGGTGGTGGAGGTGGAGGTGGAGGTGGAAGCGGAGAGGGAAGGCGAGTCGGAGCCGGCCCCGGAACCGTGGCCCGCACCTGAGCCGTTGCCGGCGGCCGAGCCCGGACCGTGGCCCGGGCCGTAGCCGTTGCCGGCGGCCGCGCCGGGAGCGTGGCCCGGGCCGGAGCTCTGGCCGTGGCCCGAGCCCTGGCCTGAGCCCTCGCCCGAGCCCGAGCGCGAGCCGCTGCCCGAGCCCTGGCCGGAGGCCGAAGCGTGGCCGTGGTCGGGGCCGAGGCGGCCGTCGAGACCCGGGGCGTCGTCGTGACCGAGGTCGTGGTCATGGCCGAGGTCGTGGTCGTGGCCGGGCTCGTCGTCGTGGTCGTGGCCGCCCGCCGTGCCGTTCTGGCCGGCGCGGCGGTTCCGCCCCGCGCCTGCCTCGGGCAGCCGCAGGGTGAAGGTCGAGCCCTGGCCCTCGGTGCTCCACACCGTGACCTCCCCGCCGTGCGAGGCGGCCACGTGCTTGACGATGGCCAGGCCGAGGCCCGTACCGCCGGTGGCGCGGGAGCGGGCCGGGTCGACCCGGTAGAAGCGTTCGAAGATCCGCTCGCGGTCCTTCTCCGAGATGCCGATGCCCTGGTCGGTCACCGCTATCTCGATCAGGTCGCCGCCGGGTGCCGCGACGCGGCGGGCGGCGATGCCGACCCGCGTACGGGCCGGCGAGTAGTTGACGGCGTTCTCGACGAGGTTGCCGAGGGCGGCGGCGAGCTGGCCGCGGCTGCCCCAGACGTACAGGTCGGCGGTGCCTCCGGAAGCCATCGTGATCTGCTTGGTGGAGGCGGTGTGCCGCGAACGGTCGATCGCCTCGGCGACCAGCTCGTCCACGCGCACCGGCTCGGAGTCCTCCAGCGGGTCGTCGTTCTGCACCCGCGAGAGGTCGATGAGCTCCTGCACCAGATTGGTGAGGCGGGTCGCCTCGATCTGCATCCGGCCCGCGAAGCGGGTGACCGCCTCGGGGTCGTCCGAGGCGTCCATGACGGCCTCGGAGAGCAGGGAGAGCGCGCCGGTGGGCGTCTTCAGCTCGTGGCTCACGTTGGCGACGAAGTCGCGCCGTACCGCTTCGATGCGGCGGGCCTCCGTCAGGTCCTCGACGAGCAGCAGCACGAGCCTGGACCCCAGCGGGGCGACCCGGGCCGAGACCGCCAGGGCCTCGCCGCGGCCGGTGCCGCGCCGTGGCAGGTCGAGCTCCACCTGGCGTATCTCTCCGTCGCGGCGGGTGTCGCGGGCCATGTTGAGCATGGGCTCGACGGCCAGCTTCCCGCCGCGGACCAGGCCGAGCGCGTACGCCGCCGAGCTGGCCTTGACCACCGAGTCGCTCTCGTCGAGGACGACGGCGGAGGAGCGCAGCACGGACAGCACGGTGTCGACGCCGGGCGGGAGCACGGCGTCGGTGTGCAGGGAGGTACGGGTGGGTCGCGCCTGGTCGCGCTCGCTCCAGCGGAATGCCAGCATGGCGATCACGCCGGTGCACACGCCGGCGATAGCGGCCAATGCGGCGACCGCCGCGTTCACGTCCATGCCATCCAGGTTATGCGGGTCGAATGACACTCTCCCAGCCGTCCGGGTGGCTGCTCGAACAGTCGTCGCCCAGAGTTCACCGAGGAGACGGGGCTGGTTCATTTGCCCTGGTGGCCCCTGCGGCGCGCGTTGCCCAGAGTTCACCTGGGTGACAGAGGTGGTTCACGTGAGGGGGTGGAGCCCGACGCGTACGGGCCCGAACGTGGGAGCGTGGGGGCACGGACCGACCCGGGACCCGGGGTCCGGGCCCCGAGGCATTTACGGAGCGCGTAGAGAGGGACGACATCGATGCGGGACGCGTACCACGAGGAACTTGACTCGATCGGCGAGGGCCTGGTCGAGATGGCCCGTCTGGTCGGGTCGGCGATCGGGCGCGCCACGACGGCGATGCTGGACGCCGATCTGAAGCTCGCGGAGAGCGTCATCGCCGCGGACCAGAAGATCGACGACCTCCAGCACGACCTGGAGGCGCGGGCGATAGCACTGCTCGCCCGGCAGCAGCCGGTGGCGACCGACCTGCGGATCGTGGTCACCTCGCTGCGGATGAGCGCCGACCTGGAGCGCTCGGGCGACCTCGCCCAGCACGTCGCCAAGCTGACCCGGCTGCGTTTCCCGGACCGGGCGGTGCCGAACGACCTGCACGCGACCATCCTCCAGATGGGGCAGCTGGCGCAGCGGCTGATGGCGAAGGCGGCCGAGGTGATCATCACCAAGGACGTCGACCTCGCGCTGCAGCTGGAGCAGGACGACGACGAGATGGACCTGCTGCACCGCACGCTCTTCCAGCACCTGATGGACGACCGTTGGAAGCACGGCATCGAGACGGCCGTGGACGTGA
Organism: Streptomyces sp. NPDC127092; assembly: GCF_042722475.1. Lineage (NCBI taxonomy): Bacteria > Bacillati > Actinomycetota > Actinomycetes > Kitasatosporales > Streptomycetaceae > Streptomyces > Streptomyces sp. NPDC127092. The sequence continues at coordinate 80,570 of NZ_JBHXFE010000006.1, read as the reverse complement.
CGCTTCTCGGCCGCTACTACGAGCGGTTCGCCGACCACGCGGTGTCGGTCGCGAAGCGCGTCGTGTACCTGGTGACGGGTGAGCACGCGGACGAGCTCCAGCCGGCGGAGGCGCCGGTCGAGGGCGCGTAGGCGCTCCGGGGCGGACGGCAGGGCGGCGGCCGCACGGCCGTCGCACACCTGTGCGCCGTTGATGCGCCGCGGTGACTGGGCATGCAATGGGGGGAGGCGAGGTACGCCTCTCAGGGAGGGACCCCATGGCCGAATCCGCTCCGATCACCGACCCTCAGCAGGAGAGCGCGCTTCCGCGCGACGCGAAGTTCCTGCCCGTCCTCGGCGCCTGCGGCTGCGGCTCGGGCTGCGGCTGCGGCTGCCAGTCCGGCGGGCCGTGCCAGTGCGGGGGCTGCTCCGGCTGAATCCGGCTGGCTCCGGCTGACCAGCACGACACCTCGGTACGGGCTCCGCCCGGCTCCCGGGCGGAGCCCGTGCTTACGAGATGTCCAGGACGCCGACCGTCTGGTCGCCGGCCAGTTCGCCGGTCTCGCGGAAGCCGAGCCGGCGGTAGAAGTCGCCGGGGCCGTGCTCGCCCTGGTGCCAGCTCACGTACATCTCGGTCGCCCCGCGCCGCCGCAGCTCCTCGCGTACGGCGTCGACGGCGAAGCTGCCGTACCCCCTGCCCTGCTGCTCGCCGCTGATGTTCAGCCGCCAGAGCCCGCTGCGCCGGTCGTCCGGGTCCTTCTCCGCGTTCCACTGGATGTCGACGAAGGCCATCAGGAAGCCGACCAGCTCGTCGCCGTCGAAGATCAGCCGTGGCCAGGCGGTCTCGCCGAACGCGTAGGCCTCGGCGAGCGAACGGACCACGGGGGCGACGTTGTCCCGCTGGTGGGGATGGACGCTCAGGTCGAGGGCGGCGTCGATGTTCGCGGGGGTGACCGGCTCAAGACGCGGTGACGTGCTCATGGCCGGGACGGTAGACGAAGGCGATGATCAGCGCGCGCGAAATTCGGAGGGGCGCGGACGCGGCCGGCTGCGCCAGGATGGCCCGCATGCCGACCACGCCCACGACCACGCCCGCGCTGCTCCGCCGTACCGTTCTCGCCCAGGCGACCGCCCCCGGGGAGGTGGGCCCGGAGCTGCGCCGCCGACTGATCGACTGCTGGATCGCGGTCACCAACGCGGGCGGTGCCGCCGGTTTCCCGTTCCCGCCGGTCACGGAGGCGGACGTCGCGCCGGTGACGGACGCGCTCCTCGCCCGTCTCGCACCGGACGGCCACCGGCTGGTCACCGCGACGGTCGGCACGCGGCTGGCCGGCTGGGTGGTGCTCGGCCACGAGCCGAACCCGCTGGTCGCGCACTGGGGAACGGTCCACCACCTCCAGACCCACCCCGACTTCCGCGGCCTGGGCCTGGGCAGGGCCCTGATGCGCGAACTCCACCGCATAGCCCGCGACGAACTCTCCCTCACCCACCTCCGCCTCGCCGCCCGTGGCGGCGAGGGCCTGGAGTCCTTCTACGCGTCCCTCGGCTGGACGGAAACGGGCCGCTGGCCCCGCGCCCTGCGCCTGGGCCCGTCGCCGGAGGACACCCGGGACGAGGTGCTGATGGGCCTGGAGCTGCGGCCGGAGGTCAGGCCCTGAGGAAGACCACCGAGCGCAGCTTCAGGCGGTCCGAGGCGGGGCGGCCGTGGGGGCGGAGGGTCCAGCTGTCGCCGGTGCAGTCGGGCTCGGTGAAGACCGTCGCCCACTCGTCGGTGTCGTTGTGCGGGGCGAAGGCCGGGACGGAGGCGCCCGGGTCCGCGACCTCGGGCAGGGTGACGCACTCGCCGCTGGCCGGGTCGTGCAGGGTGGCGGCGACGGGCTGCCCGTCCAGGCCGGTCACGCTGTAGCCGAAGTCGCCGGTGGCGGCGTGGGCGGGCGAGACCAGGACGGCGGTGAGGGCGAGGGCACCGGAGGTGGCGGCGAGGGTGTGCCGAAGGCGCACGGGGGTTCTCTTTCGTGAGGACGACCAAGGTCGTCCTCACTGTGCTCGCCGGCCGCGGCGGCTACGCGCGGCGCCGAAGCCGAAAGCTTTCTTTGTCGCCCGTCCGGGCGACCGCTGCGGGGCGACCGCTGCGGGCGCCCGCTCGGGGCCGGCGCTCCGGCGTACGCCCCGGACGCTCCAAGCGACCGCTCCGGGCGGGCGCTCCGGACGACCGCTCCAGGCGTACGCCCCGGGGGCTGCGGGCGACCGCTCCCGGCGACTACGGCGTGAAGACCTGCTCCAGGCGGTGGATCGCCCCGTCGTCGCCCGTCTGGTACCTGAAGACCAGCCCCGAGTCCGGGTGTGCGTTCACCCAGTCGATGAGCTCCTGCACGCCGATCGGGGTGTTCTCGGTACTCGCCACGATCGGGTCGGTGGCGGTGACGTACGCGGCCTGGTCGAGCGCCCAGCGGCTCTCCTCGCCGCTGACGACGAACGGCCCGCCGTCGGTGTCCTTGCCGCCGCAGCCCCACGCCCCGTGCTGGAGGACGAGGTTGACCTTGCCGGTGCTTCCGGGCAGCTCTTCGATGCGGTAGAGGGCGAACTCGTCCGGGTCGTACTCGTCGGGAGTCGGCGCGGTGGTGACGCAGCCGGCACCGGGCGCGCCGCCCGGCTTCGTCGCGGGCTTGGCCGTGGGCGTCACGGCGGGCTTCGCGGCGGGCTTCGCCGTGGGCCGCGCCGTCTCCTTCGACGGCGTCGCCGCGGGCTTGGCCGCCGGCTTCGCGCTCGCCCCTGACGAGGGATCGGCGGGCGCCGCGGTGGCCGGATCCTGCGCCGGCGCCGACGCGGTGGCACGCGTACCCGGCTGCGCGGCCGCGCCGTCGTCGTTCTGACAGGCCGTGAGCGAGGCGGCCAGCGCGACGGCGGCGAACGCGACGCCGGCGGATCTGAAGCGCGTGAGGTGCATCCGGGACTCCCCCTTTGTCCGACGGCGGCCGTCCGTGGCCGCGTCCCGGCCGGAACGTAGCAACGCCCCGCGTCCAGGCGCGATATCCGGCCACGCTCTGTCGCACACCCGCGACATTCCCGTCACGCCCCGCGGACGGGGAGGGCCGGTGCCCGGCGCCGCGGAAGTGCGGGCCCCCGGCCCGCGTGCTGGACTGGAGGGGCCGCTTCCGCCCGTAACGTGAGGTGAAGGCACCATGGAGACCCTCGAAGAGATGGGGCCGGTCGACTACCTGGTCATCGAGTTCCCCGGCAACCGCATGACGGGCGAGGCGTTCCCGCTCCTCGTCGACCTCGTCGACCGCGGCATCATCCGGATCATCGACCTCGCCTTCGTCGGCAAGGACGCCGACGGCTCGGTCGCCGGCCTGGAACTGCAGGACCTGGGCGGCGGCGAGATGGACCTGTCGGTCTTCGACGGAGTGTCGTCCGGAGTGCTCGACCAGAGCGACCTGGAGGAGGCGGCCGGCGCCCTCGACCCCGGCAACTCGGCCGCCGTGCTGGTCTACGAGAACCTGTGGGCCGCGCCCCTGGCCCGCGCGCTGCGTCGCAGCGGCGCCCAGCTCGTGGCCGGCGGACGCATCCCCGTACAGGCGCTGCTCGCGGCCCTGGACGCCACGGAGGAGACGTCGCCGTCCGGCGGCTCCGTGGCCGCCTGATCCGCCACCCGCACGGACACCGACCCATGGGAGATGACCGACCATGCCCGGACTGCTGAGGGGCGTCGCCCGCACGGCCGTCGTCGCCGGTACCGCCACCGCCGTCTCCAACCGCGTCTCACGGCGCCAGGCCGGCCGGTGGGCACGACAGGACTACGCGCAGCAGGAGCAGTACGCCCCACAGGAGCAGTACGCACAGCAGCAGTACGCCCAGCAGGCACCCCCGCCCCCGGCCGCCCCACCGCCCGCCGGCACGGACGACGACATGACCCGCAAGATCGACCAGCTGAAGCAGCTCGGCGACCTGAAGGCGCAGGGCGTCCTGACGGAGGAGGAGTTCGCGGAACAGAAGCGCCGCCTCCTGAGCTGACCAAGCGCCGCCGAAGCCGACCAGGCGCCGACCCGCCCCGCCATCCCGGGCGCCACAGACCCCGAGCCGACGCCGACGCCGACGCCGACGCGACATGGTGAACCTGCCCGGGTCATGACACCTTCCGTCCGTGGTCCCGCGCCGGTCCCACCGGAGTGCCCACAGACGACCGCCCCGGCATACGCGCGGCACCCCGGCGGCACGAAGAAGCCCTCTCCCGGCGGAGGGACAAAACCACGCGCCGGCCCAGCTGAGATTCGCCAGGCAAACCGTCTGACGATCTTCTCTGCTCGCTGGCCAACGGACCGAGCAGGCGGGAGCGCACCCGAAAAGTCGTGGCTGCCGTCTTTGAAGGCGCCTACGCTCCCGGTCGCCGAGGAAGGAGGGCGAGGTGGCCGACGATGAGTCCACCGGGTACTTCACGTTGCTCTGCGACGACCCGTCCCACGAGGTCGTGCTCGTCGACTGCGGGCCGCGCGAGATGGACGTGGTCCTTGCAGTGCGCAAGGTGACCGGGCTGAGCTTGTGGCACAGCCGGGGTCTGGCGCGGCAAGCCCCCGTCACCGTCGTGAGAGGGCTGTCCGCGTTCCGGGCCCAGTCCACCGCCTCGGTTCTCCGGAGCGCCGGCGCCATAGCGGAGTGGAGGCAGGAGCCGGAGCCACAGCCGGTAGAGCGCGCGGTCCAGCTCCCCTGACGGCCCGCAGATGGCCCCGCGGCACGAAGAAGCCCCCTCCCTGCGGGGAAGCCGCAGGTCGGGGGCTCTTTCAATGAGTGAGGGCTACTTCTTGCCCTGGTTCTTCACGGCCTCGATGGCCGCCGCCGCGGCCTCCGGGTCGAGGTAGGTGCCGCCGGGCTTGAGCGGCTTGAAGTTCTCGTCGAGCTCGTAGGCCAGCGGGATGCCGGTCGGGATGTTGAGGCCCGCGATGTCGGCGTCCGAGATGCCGTCGAGGTGCTTGACGAGGGCGCGGAGGCTGTTGCCGTGGGCGGCGACGAGGACCGTGCGGCCGGCCAGGAGGTCCGGGACGATGCCGTCGTACCAGTACGGGAGCATCCGCTGGACGACGTCCTTCAGGCACTCGGTGTTCGGGCGCAGCTCCGGCGGGATCGTCGCGTAGCGGGCGTCGTGCGCCTGCGAGAACTCGCTGTCCTCGGCGAGCGCCGGCGGCGGGGTGTCGTAGGAGCGGCGCCACAGCATGAACTGCTCCTCGCCGAACTCGGCGAGGGTCTGCGCCTTGTCCTTGCCCTGCAGCGCGCCGTAGTGGCGCTCGTTCAGACGCCAGGAGCGGTGGACCGGGATCCAGTGGCGGTCGGCGGCCTCGAGGGCCAGCTGCGCCGTGCGGATCGCACGCTTCTGCAGCGAGGTGTGGACCACGTCCGGCAGCAGGCCGGCGGCCTCGAGCAGCTCACCGCCGCGCGCCGCCTCCTTCTCGCCCTTCGCGGTGAGGTTGACGTCCACCCAGCCGGTGAACAGGTTCTTCTCGTTCCATTCGCTCTCGCCGTGGCGGAGGAGGATCAGCTTGTACGGTGCGTCGGCCATGCCTCCGAGACTAGACGACGGCCGACGATTGACGCGCACCGTCAATTCGCTGGCGTCCGGCGTATGAGATCCGTAAGTTACGGAAGCGGAAAGCGGGACTTACAGATCACCAGGGGGCGGCCACACATGTCCATCGACTCACTCAGACGATCGGCGCGTGCCACCGTCTCGGGACTTCCCGGCGGCTTCTGGTGGCTCTGGCTGTCGACCCTGGTCAACCGGACCGGGGCCTTCGTCCTCACTTTCCTCTCCCTCTACCTCACCCAGGAGCTCGGGCACTCCGCCTGGTTCGCCGGACTCGTCGTCGCCCTCCACGGCCTCGGCGGCGTCGCCGGCTCACCGCTCGGCGGCATGCTGACCGACCGCTGGGGCCGCCGCCCCACCATGGTCACGATGCACCTGGCGGCCGCCACCTGCGCCGTCCTGCTCGCGCTGGTCACCAGCGCCTGGGGCGTCGCCCTCGTCGTGCTCCTCATGGGCGTCGCCATGCAGGCCGTGCGGCCCTCCATCAACGCCACCATCGCCGACCTGGTGCCTGCCCACGAGGTCCGCCGCGCCTACGCCCTCAACTACTGGGCCCTCAACCTCGGCTTCGCCATCGCCGCCATCGGCGGCGGCGCCGCGATCGTCTTCGGCTACCGCACCCTCTTCCTCGTCGACGCCGCCGCGACCGCGCTGTGCGCCCTCATCGTCTTCCTCCGCCTGCCCGAGACCCGGCCGGACGCCAAGGTCGACCACGCCACCGGCGAGACGCTCGCGGAGGAGAAGGTCAGCGTCCTCACCGTGCTGCGCGACGCGCCCTTCCGCACCCTGGTGCTGCTCAACCTGCTCGTCTGCCTGGTCTTCACCGCTCCCTGGATCGGCCTGCCGCTCACCATGGCCGGCGAAGGCCTCGAGCCCTCCGCGTACGGTGCCGTCATCGCCGTCAACGGTGTCGTCATCGTCGGCTTCCAGCTGCTCGTCAACAAGGTCACCGACAAGCGCTCGCCGGTGATGCTGCTGACCGTCTCCTCCCTCCTCTTCGCCCTCGGCACCGGCGCCACCGCGCTCGCCGGCAGCTCCGTCGCCTTCGGCGCGACCGTCGTCGTCTGGACGATCGGCGAGATGATCCACGTCCCCACCAACGCCGCCGCCACCGCCCGGCTCGCCCCTGAGCACGCCCGCGGCCGCTACCAGGGCGTGATGGGCATGTCCTGGGCGGTGGCCGGTTTCGTCGCGCCGATCCTGGCCGGCTGGGTCGTCGACGGGCCCGGGCCCGACGTCCTGTGGATCGCGTGCGCCGTGATCGGCGCCGTCGCCGCCATCGGCTACCAGACGCGGCTGCGGTCCGCCCTGCGCGAGACGGAGCCGGACGCGGAGCCGGGGGACGAGACCGAGGCGGTTACCGAGGCGGAGACCAAGGCGGTTACCGAGGCGGTTACCAAGAGGGAGGCCAAGGGGGAGGCCACGGAGGAGTCGCTGGCCGCCCGGGCTTCGTCCGCCCAGGCGGCCGCCCCCGCGGTCGAGAGCGTCAGCTCCTCCTGAACCCCGAAGCGCCCCCGAAGCCCCAAGGGCCGCCGAAGCCCGAGGGGACCCTGAACCGCTTCTGTGCCTCGTACAGATTTCGGGGGCGTACGGCGTCCGGTGCGCCGTACGCCTCCATGCGCGTGTGGAGGTCGCCCGTGAAGTCCGGCACGTCGATCTGGTCGAACTCGCGGACCTCGCTGATCCCGACGGTCGCGCTGTACGGCGCCACCGTGTCGAGCTTCACCAGGCCGGCCCGGCCGTTCGTCACCGTGACGTTCCAGTGGGTGAACCGGGCCCCGTAGAGCGGGCCCGCGGAGGCGTCGCCGCCGTGCCGGCCGTCGTTCTCGACCGTGATCTCGGTGCGCACGTTCGCGAAGGGCATCCCGCGGTGGGTGTCGAACGTGCCGGTCTCCATCAGCCCGCGTGACCAGACGTTGTGGCTCGACAGGCCTTCGACGTTGATGCCGTGGAGCTGGGTCCCGGGCGCCGCGGGGACGCCGCGGGCGGCGACGCGGAAGTCCTCGACCAGGTTGTCGTGGGAGCCTTCCCGGCAGAAGTACGGGTGGTGGGCGCCGCGGCCCTCGACGGCCGTGCGCCGCAGGGTGCAGGCGGAGGCGGCGACGAACCCGAAGCCGTTGTCGACGTGGCGGACGACCACGTCCTCGGCCCAGCAGTCGTACGCGCACTGGAAGGTGACGCCGTTGTAGCCGCGGTCGAGCAGATGCGGGGACTGCGCGACGAGCGGCGCCTCCAGGGTCAGCCCGGTCACCCCCGAGCCGGTCAGGGCCTCGGTCCCCGACACGAGCCGGGGGTCCCATTCGGGGCGGACGTCGAGCGGCAGGGGACGTTCGAGGCGGACGCGGCGGCCCTCGATCCCGGTGATCCGCACGGGCCACTCGTAGGGGACGTACGAGGTCAGCTTGGTCTTGTCGTCCCAGGTGTACGCCTCGGGGCCGGGGCCGCCGCCCGCCATGTGCTCCAGGAGGGTGCGGCCGGCGTCGTCGGCGAGGCGGAGCAGCACGAGTCCTCCGCGCCGCAGGGCGGACGGGTCGTCGACGGTGACCGTGCGGTCGCCGCGCCGGGCGGGACGCACGGTGGTGAGGGTGGTCCACTCGTCGCGCCGGTTGCCGGTCCAGCCCTCGAAGGGCCAGGCCTTCTCGCGGATCGCGGCGACGAGGGAGGCGTGCCGGGACCGCGGCGAGAGCCAGATGAGGCCGCCGGCCCAGGACCAGGCGGACTTGTCGCCGCCGTAGCGGGACCCGTAGGGGCCGACGAGATCGGTGAGGCTGCGGGTGGCGCGCAGGGTGGTGCGGGCGGAGCCGGCGCCGCGCAGCACGACTCCGCTGTCGCCGATGTGGAGGTAGCCGTCGATCCGGTACGTCCCGGGCGGGAGCAGTACGGTGCCGCCGCCCCGCTCGCCGGCCGCCGCGAGGGCCCGGTTGATCGCGGGCGCGGAGTCGGTGGAGCCGTCGGGGGTGGCGCCGTGGGCGACGGCGTTCTCGACGACGGGCGGGCGCGGGAGCCGTTCGGCTCCCCCGTGGGCGCCGGCGGAACCCACGTACGGGATCTGGGGATGGGTGGAGGGGGCTGCCGCGTACTCCTGCCAGAGAGGCGTGTTCCCGGAGACGGCGGCCTCCTCGCCGCCTGCCGCGCCCTCTGCGCCGGGGGTCGTGAATCCCGTCGTGGCGGCCGCCGCGGCCACCCCGATCGCGCTGCCGACGAACCGCCTTCTGCTGATCCTGCCGAGTGCCATGAACCTGAGCCCTTCACATATATGAACGGTGTTCAGATTTGCGTTGGCGGTGAGCATGGCAGGGCGGCGCCCGTACGGGAAGGGGGCGGGAAGGCCGACGGAAGGCTTCGACAGGACTGGCTCAGCGAGAAGGCGTCAGTTCGCCGGCTTCTGGGTCAGGTTCTTGAACGCGTCGAGATTGCGCGTCGACTCCCCGCGCGACACCCGCCACGCGTACTCCCGGCGGATCGCCGTCGCGAAGCCCAGTTCGAGCAGCGTGTTGAAGTCGCCGTCCGCCGCCTCCAGGACGGACCCGAGGAGCCGGTCCAGCTCCTCCGGCGTGACCGCCGCCAGCGGCAGCTTGCCGGCCAGATAGATGTCGCCGAGCTGGTCGATCGCGTAACCGACCCCGTACAGCCGGAGGTTGCGCTCCAGGAGCCAGCGGTGGACGCCGGCCTCGTTCTCGTCGGGGTGGCGGATGACGAAGGCGTTGAGGGAGAGCGAGTGACGGCCCACGCGCAGCGACAGCGTGGTGAACAGCTTGCGCGTGCCCGGCAGCTTGACCACGTAGGAGCCCGGTTCGGTGGACTCCCACTCCAGTTCCGCGTCCTTGAAGGTGTCCTCGACGATCCGCCGGACGCTCTCTGCCTCGACCTCAGCCATGGAGCGAGCGTACGCGACGGCGATGATCACGCGCCCTGAGGTCGTGCGCGCGGTGCCGGTGGTCGTGCATCGCGGCCGTGTACACGTCCGCCGTCCCGGACGCCGCCGTGTCCCAGCCGAACGAGCCGGCGTGCCGCGCCGCCGCCGCGCCCATCCCGTCGGAGAGCCGCGGATCGTCGACGAAGCGGGCGAGCGCGCGGGCGTAGTCCTCCGGATCGTGCCCCTGCACGAGGAAGCCGGTGACGTCGTCCCGTACGGCCACGGGCAGACCGCCCACCGCCGCCGCGACGACCGGGGTGCCGGCCGCCTGCGCCTCGATGGCGACCAGACCGAAGGACTCGCTGTACGAGGGGACGACGAGCACGCTGGCGGCCCGGAACCAGTCCGCGAGCCGGTCCTGTCCGACCGGCGGGTGGAAGCGGACGACATCCGAGATGCCCAGCCTGGCGGCCAGCTTCTGCAGGCCCTCCGGCTTGGCGAGGCCGCTGCCGCTCGGCCCGCCGACCACCGGCACCACCATGCGCGAGCGCAGCGAGGGGTCGCGGTCGATGAGCAGCGCCGCCGCGCGCAGCAGGATGTCCGGGGCCTTCAGCGGCTGTATCCGGCCGGCGAAGGCGGGGATGAAGGCGTCCTGGGGCAGGCCGAGCCGGGCCCGGGCGGCGGCGCGGCCGTCGGCGGGCCGGAAGTGGTCCAGGTTGACGCCCGGGTGCACGACGGCGATCTTGGCCGGATCGGCGTCGTAGAAGCGGGAGAGCTCGTCGGCCTCCTCGGCCGTGTTGGCGATCAGCCGGTCGGCCGCCTCGACGATCTGGGTCTCGCCGATGACCCGGGCCGCGGGCTCGGGCGTGTCGCCCTCGGCGAGCGCCGCGTTCTTGACCTTGGCCATGGTGTGCATGGTGTGGACGAGCGGGACGCCCCAGCGCTCGGCGGCGAGCCAGCCGACGTGGCCGGACAGCCAGTAGTGGGAGTGGACCAGGTCGTAGTGGCCGGACCGGTGGCCCGCCCAGGCCTGCATCACCCCGTGCGTGAAGGCGCAGAGCTGGGCCGGCAGCTCCTCCTTGGCCAGCCCCTCGTACGGACCGGCGTCGACGTGCCGGACGAGCACGCCGGGCGCGAGCTCGACCACCGGGGCGAGGCCGCCGGTGGTGGCCCGGGTGAAGATCTCGACCTCGACGTTGATCGCGGCGAGCCGCTTGGCCAGCTCCACGATGTAGACGTTCATACCGCCCGCGTCGCCGGTGCCCGGCTGGTGGAGCGGGGAGGTGTGGACACTGAGCATGGCCACGCGGCGCGGGCTGCGGTGCCGGCCGGGAAGCCGGAGCCGGGGCGGCGCCGCCAGGGTGCCGGCGAACCGGGACACGTACTGGCTCACGTCGGCGGTCCTTCCGCTGTCGGGCATGGTGGCGGGTATGGCAGGCATGGCAGGGGGAGGGCGGGGTCGCACCCTCCGACCCCGCACAACACCGGAATCCCACCTTTCATTTCCCCGGCGGCCCGCGCTTTGCCAAGTCATTACCGCCGACGCGGCGCACCGCACGGAGGCAAAGCCTCCGCAGTGAGCCGGATCGCGGCCGCGGGGGCCGGAAGCCGCGGCCACCGGCCGCCCGGCCGCGGCCTCGTCCTCGGAGGGCGGTCGCGGTCTCGGGGGACGGTCGCGTCCCTGCCGGCTCCCCCGCCCCCAGCCCACGGCCGCGGCCCGCCCCCGGCCGCCCCGTCAGCCGCCCTTCCCCACCCCTTACGCTCGTTCCATGGCCCCGCGCACCACACTCCCCGCCGTCGCCCGACCCGTCGGCACGGTCACCCGCGGGACCACCAACCCCAATCGGCTGCGCCGCCAGGACCGCTGGATCGCCGCGGTCCACGGCCCGGCCCTGCGCCGCTCCGGCACGCCGCCGCTGGCCGTCGACCTCGGTTACGGCGCCGCGCCCTGGACCGCCGTCGAGCTGCTCGCCCGGCTGCGCGCCGAGGACCCGCGCACCCTGCTGTACGGCATCGAGATCGAGCCGGCCCGGGTCGCCGCGGCGCGGCCGTACGAGCGCGAGGGCCTGGAGTTCCGGCACGGCGGCTTCGAGGTGCCGGTGCCCGGCGAGGTCTCGCTGATCCGGGCCGCGAACGTGCTGCGGCAGTACGACGAGGAGCAGGTCGCCGCGGTCTGGAAGCGGCTGTGCGGGCGGCTCGCGCCGGACGGGCTGCTCGTGGAGGGCACCTGCGACGAGATCGGGCGGCGGCACGTGTGGGTCGCGCTGGACCGCTCGGGGCCCCGGACGGTGACCTTCGCGACCCGGCTCGGCTCGCTCGTCCGGCCGTCCGACCTGGCGGAGCGGCTGCCCAAGGCGCTGATCCACCGGAACGTGCCGGGTGAGCCGGTGCACGCGTTCCTGCGGGACTTCGACCGGGCCTGGGCGGCGGCCGCGCCGTTCGCCTCGCTGGGCGCCCGGCAGCGGTGGATCCGTGCCGTACGGGATCTGGCGGCGGACTGGCCGGTGACGGACGGCCCGCGACGCTGGCGGCAGGGCGAGGTGACGGTGCGCTGGGAGGCCCTGGCCCCGCGCACCTGAAGGTGCGGGGCGGCGGGAGACCACGGACCTGATCTCCAGATCCCCAGACCCCCAGATCCCGAGACCTCCAGATCCCGAGACCTCCAGATCTCCAGATCCCCGGCCCCGACCCCGGACTTCTCTGAACTTTCCCTGAACTCCCCCTGCTTTTCGCCCGCTCGGGGAACGCGAGCGGCCGAACGCTCGTCCCCCGTGGGGGGAAGTGACCCGACAGGCCCCGCTTTCCCCTGTTGCTTTCGGGTTTCGCATGGCACTATCGCCAAGGTCACGACCAAGTTACTGACGGTAAATCAGATTCGGAACGTACAGACGCATGACCGGGTGTCTTGAGGGGGAGCCTGTGAACCGACGCCGCCACGCCATCGCCACGCTCACCGTGGTCTGCGCCCTGACGGTGCTTGCCTCGCCCGCCCTCACCCTCCAGGCCGCCGCGGCCCCGCTCCCGCCCGGGCCGCCGGCGCAGCCGAAGAAGACCCTCGAAGAGGTCCGCAAGGAGATCGACGGCCTCTACCGACAGGCCGCGCGGGCCACCGACGCGTACAACCTGGCCGAGGAGAAGGCCAAGGAGCAGTCCGACGAGATCGTGAAGCTGGCCCGGATGATCGTGGCCGGCCAGGAGAAGATCGACGACCTCAAGGCGCGGGCGGGCGCGGCGGCCCGCGCGCAGTACCGCAACGGCGGACTGCCCGACGGCGCCCAGCTGGTCCTCACGAACGACCCGCAGCTCTTCCTCGACAACGCGGGCCGGCTCAAGGAGGGCCAGAAGGCCACCAAGGACCTGCTCGCCGAAATGACGAGCACCCAGGCCCAGTTGACCACGTACGCGAAGGACGCCAGCCTCAACTGGAAGAAGCTGGAGGACAACCGGCTCAAGCAGGCCAAGGCGAAGCAGGAGATCAACGACAAGATCGAGGCCGCGAAGAAGCTGGAGTCACAGCTCGCCGCCGAGGAGCGGGCCCGGCTGCTGCGCCTGGAGCAGCAGGCGCAGTACAAGGCGCAGACCGCCTGGGTCAACTCCGGCGTGCTCAAGGGCCTGAGCGAGAAGGCGACGCCCGCGGGCAAGCGGGCGGTGGAGTTCGCGACGGCGCAGATCGGCAAGCCGTACGTGTGGGGCGCCGAGGGCCCGGCCTCGTACGACTGCTCCGGCCTCACCCAGTCGGCCTGGGCGGCGGCAGGCCGCCCGATCCCGCGCACCTCGCAGGAACAGTGGCGGCTCCTCCCGCACGTGGACATCAAGGACATGCGGCCCGGCGACCTGATCGTCTACTACAAGGACGCCAGTCACATCGGGATGTACGTGGGCAACGGGGCGATCGTGCACGCGCCGCGGCCCGGGCGGGACGTGACGATCGCCGGAGCGGGCTCGATGGAGATCCTGGGAGTCGTCCGCCCGGAGTGACCGCAGCGCCCGGAGCACCCTGACCGACCCGAACGATCCGACCAACCCGAACGATCTGACCAACCGGAGTGGTCGGACTCGACCGGAGTGACACGTCACAAGTGACGTTTCTCATCGTCCGGAAGCCTTCGCGTGCCGTCGCGACGGCCTTCTGGCGGCGACTACCTCCCCATCCGTGGCATATGCCATACCGCCGTGCCGGTTCACAGCGTGATCGCCATTCCGCTGCGCCACGAGGTACCGCTATGGTCGGTCCCCGGCCCTCGGGGGGAGGGAAGGAAACCCATACCGATGCCCGTACCCGTACCGCGTCAGAGAATCGATTCTCCCGCGGCACCCGGAACGCCCGGCACCGCCCACGCCCACGACCTCACGCTCCTGGTCGTCGAGGACGACCCGGCCGGCGCCCTCGCCGTACCCGAGCTGCTCGACGCGGCCGGGACCCGGGTGCGTATCCGTACCGCCCGCAACCTCACCGAGGCCGAGCGGCTGCTCACCGACGACGTCCACTGCGTCCTCGTCGACCTCGCCCTGCCCGCCCCCCGCGGGGCCGAGGACGAGCCGCTCGCGCCGCTCCAGCACATCCTGCGGCTCGCGCCGCGCCACGCCGTGCTCGCGCTCGCCGCGTCCGCCGACGCCGAACTCGCGGCCGAGGCGGTACGGGTCGGTGCGCAGGACCACCTCTTCCGGGAGGAGCTCGACGGGCGGCTGCTCAGCCGCGCCATCCGTTACGCGGTCGAGCGCAAGCGCAACGACGTCGTGAAGATCAAGCTGGCCGAGTCGCGGCTGCGCGCCCAGGAGAACGCCCGCCTGGAGCGCGGGCTGCTGCCCACGCCGCTCCTGGAGGGCTCCGACCTGCGGTTCGCCGCCCGCTACCGGCCCGGCCGGTCGCGGGCGCTGCTCGGCGGCGACTTCTACGACACGGTGCGCACGCCCGACGGCACGGTGCACGCGATGATCGGCGACGTCTGCGGCCACGGCCCCGACGAGGCCGCGCTGGGCGTGGAGCTGCGGATCGCCTGGCGGGCGCTGACCTTCGCGGGCCTGTGCGGGGACGAGCTGCTCTCGACGCTCCAGCAGGTCCTGGAGCACGAGCGCGAGAACGACGAGATCTTCGCGACCCTGTGCACGGTCGACATCTCGGCCGACGGCCGCCGGGCCGGCCTGTGCCTGGCCGGTCACCCCACGCCGCTGATCGCCCGGCACGGGCGGGCGGCCGAGCTGCTGCCGTACGAGGACGGCGGCCCGGCCCTCGGCCTGCTGCCGCGCGCCCGCTGGCCCCGCCGGCAGGTGGAGCTGGGCGGTTCCTGGAGCCTGCTGATGTACACCGACGGCCTGATCGAGGGCCGCTCGGCGGGCCCCGGCTCGCCGCGGCTCGGCCAGGACGGGATGCTCGAGATGATCAACCGGCAGCTGGCCTCGGGGCTGCGCGGCGAGGAACTGCTCGACGCGGCGGTGACGGAGGTGCGGTCGCTGAACGGCGGCGAGCTGACGGACGACGTGGCGGTCCTGGCCCTGGAACGGGACAAGACCCGGGCGTAGGCCCGGGCCTTGGTGCCGCGGTGTCGTCCGCCGGCCGCCGCCGGCCTCCGGCTCTGCCGGCCGCCGTTCTCCGCGCCCCTACCGGCCGCCGTTGTACGGGCCGTACGGGCCGTCGCTGCTGGAGCCGCCGCGCCGGCCGCCGCCGGACACCTGCCGGAGCGCGGGGCGGACGTCGACCATGAAGACGATGGCGGCGATGAGCCCGGCGATCTGCAGGAACAGCATGGGCAGGAGCAGGTTCAGGACGAGGTTGATGCCGAGCAGGATCAGCCAGAACTTCTTGGTCTGCTTGTCGGCCGCTCGATACGCGTCCTCGCGCGCCGTGGCGGCGAAGACGAACGCGGCGACGGCGAAGCCGGTGAAGACCAGGAAGGTCACCAGGGACAGGATCGAGTCGAAGCCGTTCGCCAACATGCTGAGCACCGCCTAGGTGTGTGGGTGGAGCGCCTCGCGGCCAAGGTACCCGTTACAACGCTCGGGACACCGGGATTGGTGCCCGGACCGCCGTACGGCTCAGTCCCGCCGTCCGACCGGCTGCCGCCGTGCGACCGGCTTCCCGCCGGACGACCGGCCTCCCGCGCTGGACGACCGGCCATCCGCCGTACGCCCTACTTCTCGGCGCCTTCAGAGGCCGCGGCCTTCTTGGCGGGCGCCTTGCGGGTGGTGGTCTTGCGGCCGGCGGCGGGCTTGGGGGCCTCGTCCGAGGAGTCCTCGGCGGCGGAGGACTCGGCCTTCTTCGCCTCCGGCTCGCGCTCCGGCTCGGGCTCGACGACGACGGCGATCTCGGTGATCCCCTCGGCGGCCTCGCCCCGCCAGGCCCGGACGGCCTCCTCGCCGTGCGCGGCGAGCTCCTCGTACTTCTCGCGGGCCTTGACCGCGTACTCGGCGGCGACGCCGACGCCGCGGAGCGCCAGGTCCTGGGCCTGCTCGCCCAGCTTCTTCAGGTCGGTGTCGATGCCGCCGACGAACTCGGCGAACTTGGCCTGCGCCTTCTCCTGCACCGCCTTCGGGTCGGTGTTCTTCACGGCCTCGATCCGGCCGGGCGCCTCGGCGGCGAGCTGCTCGATCAGGCCGGGCACCTTCTTGGCCTGCTTGACGGCGAGGTCGGCGGTGCCGGCGGCGAAGTAGAGGGGCGTGCGGAGTTCGTCGATGATGGCCATGGTCGTGGTCCTCCCGGAGGTTCTACACGTCGGTGGGCTGCGCCTGCTCGGCGGCGTTCTCCTTGCGGAAGGAGTCGTAGATCTGCAGCAGCACCTGCTTCTGCCGCTCGTTGATCGAGGGATCGGCCAGGATGACGGCGCGCGTCTCCAGCTCCTCCCGCTCCTTCTCGTCGAGGATTCCGGCGCGCACGTACAGCGTCTCGGCGGAGATCCGCAGCGCCTTCGCGACCTGCTGCAGCACCTCGGCGCTGGGCTTGCGCAGCCCCCGCTCGATCTGACTCAGATACGGATTCGACACCCCCGCGGCCTCGGCGAGCTGCCGCAGTGACAACTGCGCGGTGCGCCGCTGCTCACGGAGGTACTCGCCAAGATTGCCGACGTTGAGTGAAGCCATGCTCCGACCATGCCAGCTGGTGCTAACTATTGCAAGCAGCCGCTTGCAATAGTTCTGTCACGCGGCCTGGCGTTCCGCGCATGGAAGCCGGTGAGCAGCTGTCGGCGCTCGCGGCCGACGTCCGCCACTTCCTCGGTCCCCGAGGACCGGCTCAGGGCTGAGCCGGAATGGTGGCCGCGAGGCCGGAGACGGTCACGTGCGGGGTCAGGGCGCGCAGGAAGTCGGGGGCGTCGAAGAGGGCGCCCGCCGAGACTGTGCCGGCCTGGAGCCGGGTGCGGCCCGTGAGGACGCGGGCGACGGCCTCCACGGCCAGCGGTGCCGTCACCGCGTAGATGTCCCGGCCCGTCGCGGCCGCACGGCGCTCCTCGATGCCCGAGCGGACCAGGACGTCGATCAGGAAGGTCTGCGCGGAACGGCCGCTCTCGTCGGCCGGGACCGGCGGCGGGGTGTCCGCGGCGGCCAGGTCGCCGGCCGCCTCGGTCGTCATGTACGTGCGCACCTCGGGTACGGCGAGATGGCTCGGCACCGTCACCACGTCCGCCATCGTGAACTCGCCGATCACCGGCCTGCGTCCCATCGGCTCCGGGAACGTCCAGTCCAGCGTCGGCGGGGCGTCGTCCCGGTACTGGAGGCGGCCGTCCCGGTGGACCGGGCGCCGGCCTCCGCGCCGCTCGCGGGAGACCGCGCCCGCCGCGCGCGTGCCGGCCGTCGGGTGCCAGCTGTCCAGCCCGTACGCGACGTGCACCTCGTCCGCCGCCGTCCACTCCCCCGTCGCGGCGGTGGCCAGCAGGTCGCCGAGTCCGCCGTAGAAGGCCATCGCCGGAACCACCAGGACGCCCGCCGCGCGGGCCGGCTCCGCGTACCGCGTGAACGTGTCCAGATTGGCCTCGATCTCGGCCGCCACGTCCACGTACGGGATCCCGGCGCGCAGCGCCGCCTCGACCACCGGCGCGGCCGTCGTCGCGAACGGGCCCGCGCAGTTGATCACCGCCGCCGCCCCGGCCAGCGCCCGGTCGAGCGCCGCCGGGTCGTCCACCGCCGCCGGGCGGACCTCCAGGCCCTCCGCCGTCGCCGTCTGCGACAGCTCCTTCAGCTTCCGCCCGTCGCGGCCGGAGAGGACCGGGACGAAACCGCGCTCCCGCAGCTCCGCCACCACGAAGCGGCCCGTGTGCCCGTACGCGCCGTAGACCACCACTGCCTGCCCGGCCACCTCTGCCACCCGAGCCGCTGCCTGCGTAGCCTGCGTCGCCTGCGCCGTCCGCGCTTCCCGCTCCGTGCGTGCCGTTCGTGTCGTCATGTGGCCATCCTGACCGCCGGCCCGGGGCCTCCGTGAGTGTCGGAAACGACGTGACCCGTACAGTTTCCGACATGGATCCCAGGGACGTCCGCCCCGCCTCCTCCCCCGCCCCGCCCCCTGCCCCGTCCGTCGCGCTCGCCGTCACCGACGGCATGCTCCACTTCGAACTCTCCATCGCCTACGAGGTGTTCTCCCGCGACTACGACCTCACCGTCTGCGGGCCCGGCCCCGTCCGCGCCGGGCGGTTCCTGCTCGAACCCGATCACGGGCTCGACCGGCTCCGCGACGCCCGCACCGTCGTCGTCCCCGGCTGGGCGGACGTCGACGTCGCCCCGCCCGCCGCGCTCGTCGACGCCGTGCGTGCCGCCCACGACGCGGGCGCCCGGGTCGCCTCGCTCTGCACCGGTGCGTTCGTGCTCGCGGCCGCCGGACTGCTCGACGGCCGGCGGGCGACCACCCACTGGGCGCACACCGACGTCCTCGCCGCACGCCACCCCCGCGTGACGGTCGATCCGGACGTCCTCTACGTCGACGACGGCAGCGTCCTCACCTCCGCCGGCAAGGCCGCCGCCCTCGACCTGTGCCTGCACCTCGTCCGGCTCGACCACGGCTCGGCCGTCGCCAACACCGTCGCCCGCCGGCTCGTCGTACCGCCCCACCGGGACGGCGGCCAGGCCCAGTTCGTCACCACGCCGGTGCCGGCGCCCGGCAACCACCCGCTGGGCGAGCTGTTCCCCTGGGTCATGGCCCGGCTCGACTGGCCGCTGACCGTCGAGGACCTGGCCCGGCGGGCGGGGATGAGCAGCCGTCACCTCGCCCGCCACTTCCGCGCGGTGACCGGCACCACCCCCCTGCGCTGGCTGCTCGCGCAACGGATCCGGCGCGCCCAGGAGCTCCTGGAGACCACCGACGACGGCATGGAGAGCATCGCGGCGGCCACCGGCATGGGGACCGCCACGACACTGCGCCGGCACTTCGCCCGTACGGTCGGGGTGCCCCCGGACACGTACCGCCGCACCTTCCGCGTACGGGCGACCAGCCAGCCGGCCCGGGCGGGGGACTAGGCCGTCTCTTCCGGATCTTGACCGGATCCGCGACGCACCACGTGGCCCACGCCTCGGACCAGCTCGCCGGGGGGGGGGAGGAGGGGGGGGGGGGGGGGTGCGAAGACAGAAGGAACCGCTCGGGGTGTCCCCCTTAGGGGTGGGAGGGGGTGGGACAA
>NZ_JBHXFE010000006.1:0-61558 GCF_042722475.1 Streptomyces sp. NPDC127092 | reverse complement strand
GGGGAGACAAGCGAGCCGGCGGGGGGGGGGGGGGGGTCCTTCTTTTTCGAGTTGTGACGGGACCCGCGACCCCCCCCGTGCCCCCCTCCTCGGACCACCTCCCCGCGCGAGCCCAGAAGCCCCCCCCCGGTGCCTCACGCGCCGACGTACTCCGCGAGGTGCTCCCCCGTGAGGGTCGAGCGGGCCGCGACCAGGTCGGCGGGCGTGCCCTCGAAGACGATCCGGCCGCCGTCGTGACCGGCGCCGGGACCGAGGTCGATGATCCAGTCGGCGTGCGCCATCACCGCCTGGTGGTGCTCGACCACGATCACCGACTTGCCCGAGTCGACCAGCCGGTCGAGGAGCCCGAGCAGCTGCTCCACGTCCGCCAGGTGCAGTCCCGCGGTCGGCTCGTCGAGCACGTACACCCCGCCCTTGTCGCCCATGTGCGTCGCCAGCTTGAGCCGCTGCCGCTCGCCGCCGGACAGCGTGGTGAGCGGCTGGCCGAGGCTCAGGTAGCCGAGGCCGACGTCGGCGAGCCGCTCCAGGATGCGGTGCGCGGCGGGCGTGCGCGCCTCGCCCGCGCCGAAGAACTGCTCGGCCTCCTGCACGGACATCGCCAGCACCTCGGCGATGTTCCGGCCGCCGAAGTGGTATTCGAGCACCGCGGCCTGGAAGCGTCTGCCCTCGCACTCCTCGCAGACCGTGGCGACCCCGGCCATCATCGCCAGGTCCGTGTAGACCACCCCGGCGCCGTTGCAGGTCGGGCAGGCACCCTCCGAATTGGCGCTGAACAGGGCCGGCTTCACGCCGTTGGCCTTGGCGAAGGCCTTCCGGATCGGGTCGAGCAGACCGGTGTACGTCGCCGGGTTGCTGCGCCGCGAGCCGCGGATCGCGCCCTGGTCGACCGAGACCACGCCCGCGCCCGCCGGGATCGACCCGTGCACCAGCGAGCTCTTGCCGGAACCGGCGACGCCGGTGACGACGGTGAGCACGCCGAGCGGGATGTCGACGTCGACGTCCTGGAGGTTGTTCGCCTTCGCGCCGCGGATCTCCAGGGTGCCGGTGGGCTTGCGCACCGACTCCTTGATCGAGGCCCGGTCGCCGAAGTGCCGGCCCGTGACGGTGCCGCTCTTCCGCAGCCCCGCGACGGTGCCCTCGAAGCACACGCTGCCGCCCGCGGTGCCGGCCCCCGGGCCGAGGTCGACGACGTGGTCGGCGATCGCGATCGTCTCCGGCTTGTGCTCCACGACGAGGACCGTGTTGCCCTTGTCGCGCAGCCGCAGCAGCAGGTCGTTCATGCGCCGGATGTCGTGCGGGTGCAGACCGGTGGTCGGCTCGTCGAAGACGTACGTGACGTCCGTGAGCGAGGAACCGAGGTGGCGGATCATCTTGACGCGCTGCGCCTCGCCGCCCGACAGGGTGCCGGAGGGCCGGTCGAGCGCCAGATAGCCGAGGCCGATCTCGACGAACGAGTCGAGGGTCTGCTGGAGCGTGGCGAGCAGCGGCGCGACCGACGGTTCGTCGATGCCGCGCACCCACTCCGCCAGGTCGCTGATCTGCATCGCGCAGGCGTCGGCGATGCTCACCTTGCCGATCTTCGAGGAGCGGGCGCCCTCGTTGAGCCGGGTGCCGTCGCAGTCGGGGCAGGTGGTGAAGGTGACGGCGCGCTCCACGAAGGCGCGGACGTGCGGCTGGAGGGAGTCGACGTCCTTCGACAGCATCGACTTCTGGAGCTTGGGGATCAGGCCCTCGTAGGTGAGGTTGATGCCCTCGACCTTGATCTTGGTCGGCTCGCGGTGGAGCAGGTCGGAGAGCTCGCGCTTGGTGTAGCGGCGGATCGGCTTGTCCATGTCGAAGTAGCCGCTGCCGCTGAAGATCCGGCCGTACCAGCCGTCCATCGTGTAACCGGGGATGGTCAGCGCGCCCTCGGCGAGCGATTTGGAGTCGTCGTACAGGGCGGTCAGGTCGATGTCGGAGACCGTGCCGCGGCCCTCGCAGCGCGGACACATGCCGCCGGTGACGCTGAAGGAGCGCCGCTCCTTCACGGTCTTCCCGCCCTTCTCGTAGGAGACCGCGCCGGCGCCGCTGACGGAGGCGACGTTGAAGGAGAAGGCCTTGGGGCCGCCGATGTACGGCTTGCCGAGCCGACTGAAGAGGATGCGCAGCATCGCGTTGGCGTCGGTCGCGGTACCGACGGTCGAGCGCGGGTCGCCGCCCATCCGCTGCTGGTCGACCGTGATCGCCGTGGTCAGACCGTCGAGCACGTCGACGTCGGGGCGGGCGAGGGACGGCATGAAGCCCTGCACGAACGCGCTGTACGTCTCGTTGATCAGCCGCTGCGACTCGGCGGCGATCGTGTCGAAGACGAGGGAGCTCTTGCCGGAGCCGGACACTCCGGTGAAGACGGTCAGCCGGCGCTTGGGGAGCTCGATGCTGACGTCCTTGAGGTTGTTCTCGCGCGCCCCGTGCACGCGGATCATGTCGTGGCTGTCGGCGGCGTGCGACTTGCTCATGGCTGACACTCTCCCTGCGATCCCTGCGATCCCTGCGGTCCCTGCGCTGCTGTCCTGGGAGCCAGGCTAGGCGGGGCGGCACGGCGCTGCTTCTCGATTCCTGCTCACCTGTGGACAACCGGATCGCCTGTGGACAACCGGCCGCGGCGTGGGCGGGCCGTGCCATGCTGGATCCGTGACGCCGCCGAGCCTCGACGACCTCGTACGACTGCGCCGCGCGCGGGACATGATCGACCGCGACTACGCGGAGCCGCTGGACGTCCCGGCCCTCGCCCGGGTCGCGCTGATGTCCGCGGGGCACTTCCAGCGCAGCTTCCGGGCCGCGTACGGGGAGACCCCGTACAGCTACCTCATGACCCGCCGCATCGAGCGGGCCAAGACGCTGCTGCGGCGCGGCGACCTGAGCGTGACGGAGGTCTGCTTCGCGGTGGGCTGTACGTCGCTGGGCTCGTTCAGCACGCGCTTCACGGAGCTCGTCGGCGAGAGCCCGAGCGCGTACCGGTCGCGGAACCACGAGGCGGGCGAGCCGATCCCGGCGTGCGTGGCGAAGTTCCTGACGCGCCCGACGCGGGCCGGAGGCGGCAGGGCCGGGTCCCAGGCCGAGAAACGGGGCGCGACAGAACCGGACGGCAGGACGGAACCGGTCAGGAACGGAGAAGCGGAAAGCGCCCCGGCCTCGTAGCGTCGGGGCCATGAACACCACCATCAACCTCGCACAGTGCTTCATCGCCGTCGACGACCACGACAAGGCACTCGCCTTCTACCGCGACGCCCTCGGGCTGGAGGTCCGCAACGACGTCTCCTTCGAGGGCATGCGCTGGGTGACCGTCGGTTCGCCGACCCAGCCGGACGTCGAGATCGTCCTCGAACCGCCGCTGGCGGACCCGAACGCCCCCGCCGCCGACCGCCGGGCCGCCGCCGAGCTGCTCGCCAAGGGCATGCTGCGCGGCGTCATCTTCCGCACCGACGACGTGGACGCCACCTTCGAGCGCGTCCGCGCGGCCGGCGGCGAGGTCCTCCAGGAGCCCATGGACCAGCCGTACGGCGTCCGCGACTGCGCCTTCCGCGACCCGGCGGGCAACATGCTGCGCTTCAACCAACCGCGCGGGTAAACAGGAAGTTCAGGCCGGCCGCGAAGGGGAGGGCCACGAGGCCCACGACGAGGAGGCGGCCGGCCACGGACAGCCGCCGGACGGCCGGCACGAAGCCGGCGGCGACCGGCAGCGCGGCGACGGCGAGCCCGATCAGCGCGCTCGCCAGCAGGAATCCCCCCATGTCCGCGCCTTCGGCGAGCCCCCAGACGGCCGCGATGCTCACCATCAGCAGCGGCCCGGACGCGAAGACCATCACCAGGAGCCACACCGCCACGACGGCGAGCACGGTCCCCACCTCGCGCCGCCGGGACACCGGGGCAGGCGGCCGACCGGGCCCGTACAGCGCCGCGTACGTGTCGGGGTTCATGATCGGCTCCTCCGGTTCGCTGCTTCTTCGCTCCTGCTGCGCCCTACCCCTGCATCCTCGGCCCGCCCCCGCCCCCGCCCCATCCGCGCCCCTGCTCACCTCCCCCGGTTCTCGTACTCAGTCACCCAGTCCGCGACCGCCGAGAAGTCCGCGTCCGTGAGGCCCGTACACGGGTCCACGCGGTGGAGCAGCGCGGGGGCCGGGTGATGAGTGCGGGTCCAGTCGCGGTCGGGCGGGGTGATCTCGTCGTCGAGCCAGACGTACGGGCGGCCCGCGGCCCACACCGCGAGCGTGCGCGTCTTCCAGTGCAGCCGCAGCTCCGCCGTGGCCTCGTACGGGTCGTGGTCCGGCCACTCCACGACCGGCAGCGGCGCGAGTCCGAGCCGCGGGGCGAGGACGTCGTTCGCCTCGTCGGTCCAGGTGGTCGCCCAGACCAGGTCGCAGCCGAGCGCGGTCAGGCGCCGGCCGTGGGCGGGGTCCACGCGGTGGAGCAGCGGGTGGGCGTCCGGGGGCGGTTCGGGGGCGTACGCCGGATGGGGGCCCGGGCCGCCGAACGGGATCAGGGGGCCGTCCACGTCGAGGAAGAGCAGGGGCCTCATGGCCCCAGACTGCCACGCGAATCGTCCGCAACGGAACCTTTTCTCGTTACCCTGGCCGCATGACTGCCATGGCGCCCGCCCGCACCGAACCCGACCTCTCCTACCTCCTCGACCACACCAGTCATGTGCTGCGCACGCAGATGGCCGCCCGGCTCGCCGAGATCGGACTGACCGCCCGTATGCACTGCGTGCTCGTCCACGCCCTGGAGGAGGAGCGGACGCAGGCCCAGCTCGCCGAGATCGGCGACATGGACAAGACCACGATGGTGGTCACCGTGGACGCCCTGGAGAAGGCGGGCCTCGCCGAACGGCGGCCGTCGAGCAGCGACCGGCGGGCCCGGATCATCGCGGTGACCGAGGAGGGCGCCGAGGTCGCCGCCCGGAGCCAGAAGATCGTCGACGAGGTGCACGCGAGCGCCCTCGGCTCGCTGCCGGACGACGAGCGCGAAACCCTGGTCCGTGCGCTGAACCGGCTGGTCACCGGGCATCTGGAGGCGCCCGTCGAGGGCCCGGGCACCGCTCGCAGGGCCCGCCAGAAGACCGCCTGAGCCGGCCGGCCCGCCTGCCCTCCGGCTCGCGGGCCGGCCACGGACCACCATCCGATCCGAGATAGATGGTCTGCAACAAAACTATCTGCTAGCGTCCTACCTGTCGCCCACTCGACAGGAGAACCGCCATGCGCACCTCCCGCTGGACCGCCCTCGGGGTCCTCGCCACCGCCATGCTGATGACCGTCCTCGACGGCAGCATCGTCACCGTCGCCATGCCCGCCATCCAGGCCGACCTCGGCTTCACGCCCGTCGGCCTGAGCTGGGTCGTCAACGCCTACCTCATTGCCTTCGGCGCCCTGCTCCTCCTCTCCGGCCGCCTCGGCGACCTCCTCGGCCGCAAGCGGATGTTCCTCGCCGGGACCGCCGTCTTCACCGCGGCCTCGCTGCTCGCCGGGATCGCCGGCTCCCCCGCCCTCCTGATCGCCGCCCGCTTCCTCCAGGGCGTCGGCAGCGCGATGGCCTCCGCCGTCAGCCTCGGCATCCTCGTCACGCTCTTCACCGAACCCCGCGAACGGGCCAAGGCCATCGCCGTGTTCAGCTTCACCGGCGCCGCCGGTGCCTCCATCGGCCAGGTCGCCGGCGGTCTCCTCACCGATGCCCTCACCTGGAACTGGATCTTCTTCATCAACCTCCCCATCGGCGCCGCCGCCCTGCTCCTCGCGCTCCCCGCCCTCCCCGCCGACCGCCCGGCACGGACCGGCGGCGGCGCGGACGTCATCGGCGCCCTGCTCGTCACCTCCGGCCTGACGACCGGCATCTACGCGGTCGTCAAGATCGAGGAACACGGGGCCGGTTCGGCGCACACCCTCGGCCTCGGCGCCCTCGCGCTCGTCCTCCTCGCCGGCTTCCTGGTCCGCCAGGCCACCGCCGCCCAGCCCCTCATGCCGCTGCGCGTGCTCCGCTCCCGCAGCGTCGCCGGCGCCAACCTCGTCCAGATGCTCATGGTCGCCGCGCTCTTCTCCTTCCAGATCCTCGTCGCGCTCTACCTCCAGAAGGTCCTCGGCTACGGCGCCGCCGAGACCGGCCTCGCGATGCTGCCCGCCGCGGCGGTCATCGGCGCCGTCTCGCTCGGCCTCTCGGCCCGCCTCATCGCCCGCTTCGGCGAGCGGAACGTCCTGCTCACCGGACTCGTGCTCCTCGTCGGCGTGCTCGGACTGCTCGCCCGGGTCCCGGTGCGCGCCTCGTACGCCGTCGACCTGCTGCCCGTGATGCTTCTCGCCGCCGGGTTCGGCCTCGCGCTGCCCGCCCTGACCTCGCTCGCCATGTCGGGCGCGAGGGAGGAGGACGCGGGCCTCGCCTCTGGCCTGTTCAACACGACCCAGCAGATCGGCATGGCCGTCGGCGTCGCCGTGCTCTCCACGCTGGCCGCCGCCCGCACCGAGTCCCTCACCGCGGCGGGCCGGCCCGCCGCCGAAGCCCTGACCGGCGGCTACCACCTCGCCTTCGCCGTCGGCGCCGGACTCCTCGTCGCCGCCTTCGCGGTCGCCTTCGCCCTGCTCCGTACGCCGAGGAAGGCGGCGCCCCAGGGGCCGGACAGCGAGCAGCGCAGGCCCGAGGCCGTCCTCACCGCGTGAGCGCGGGCGGCAGCGGCTCGCGGTGCACCAGGTCGAGCCGGGACACCGCCCGCGTCAGCACGACGTACAGCCGGTGCAGGCCGCGCGGCTCGGCCGCCACGATGGCCGCGGGCTCGACGACCACGACATGGTCGTACTCCAGGCCCTTGGCGAGGGAGGCGGGCACGACGGAGACCCGGCCGCCGACACGACCACCGTCGGCCTCGCCGGACCCGCCGGCGCCGTCCAGGTCCTCGATGCCCGACTCCCGCAGCCGGCCGGCCAGTGCGTCCGCCGCGATCACGCCCACCGAGCCCTCCTCCTTCAGCGCCGCCCGCACCGCCTCGGCCGCGCCCTCCATGAGGTCCGCCACCCGGCGCACGCCCACCGTGCCGCCCGCGCGCAGCGAACGCCCGGCCGGCACTCCGGCGCCGAGGGCCGGCAGGAGCCGGTTGGCGAGGTCCACGACGGCGGCCGGAACCCGGTATCCGGTGGTCAGCGGCACCACCGCCGCGTCCGGCTTGCCCAGGTGGGCCAGCTGCTCGCGCCAGTCGCGCGCCGCCCAGGGCGTGGTGCCCTGCGCCAGGTCTCCGAGCACGGTGAGGGAGCCGAAGTCCGCGCGGCGCGCGATGGCCCGGCACTCCATGGGCGAGAGGTCCTGGGCCTCGTCGACGACGAGGTGCCCGTACCCCCCGGGCCGCTCGATCAGCCCGGCCAGCTCGTCGAGGAGGACGAGGTCGGCGGCGCTCCAGCGGGCACTGCGGTACGAACGCGGAGGCCTGGCCCAGCGGACGGCCGCCCGCTCCGCCGTCGTCAGCAGCTCGTCACCGGAGAAGGCGTCCGGGTCCGTGAGGAAGGCGGCGAGCACCTCCTCCGGAGTGACCTTCGGCCAGCAGGCCTCCACCGCCGCCGACACCGGCCGGGCCCGCTCGATCCGGCGCACCCAGGCGGCGCCCTGTGGCCCGGCGCGCCGTTCGGCCTGGAGCTGGAGGGAGCGGACGATCCGGGCCCGTACCCGTTCGCGGCCGATCGCGTAGGGCGGGGCCTCGTTCCGTACGTCGGCGACGATCGCGGCGAGCTCACCGGCGGGCACGCGCCAGCGGTACGAGCCGTCGGGCACGGCAAGGTCCTCGGCGGGCGACGGGTCGACCCGCGCGTACAGGGCCCGGCGGAGCACCTCGGCCATCCGCGGGTCGTGCTTGATCCGGGCCGCGGCCTCGCTGTCCTCGGCGCGCACCTCGTGCCGGGCGATCTCCTCGGCGACCGTCGACTGCCGCACCCCGGTCTCGCCGAGGGCGGGCAGCACCTCGGAGATGTAGGAGAGGAAGGTGCGGTTGGGGCCGAGGACGAGGAGTCCGGAGCGCTGGAGGCGCTGCGGGTGGGTGTAGAGGAGGTACGCGGCCCGGTGCAGTCCGACGGCGGTCTTGCCGGTGCCGGGCGCGCCCTGCACGCAGAGGGAGTCGGCGGGCCCGGAGCGCACGAGGTCGTCCTGCTCGGGCTGGAGGGTCGCGGCGATGTCCCGCATGGGGCCGACGCGCGGGCGCTCGATCTCTCCGGCGAGGATCCCGCTCACGCCGGGATCCCCGGCCGCGGGGCCACCGGCCTCCTCCGCCGGCAGTCCGCCGGCCAGGTGCTCGTCCTCCATCGCCGTCAGGTCCTCGGTCGCGCCGAGACTGCCCGGGGCCCAGCCGAACCGGCGGCGCCGGACGACGCCCTGCGGGTCCTGCGGTCCCGCCTGGTAGTACGCGCGGGAGACGGGCGCCCGCCAGTCGACGACGAGCGGCGGGGCGGACGGGTGCTCGGCGATCCGGCGGCGGCCGATGTGGTGGACCTGCCCGTCGTCGCGGTCGAGGCGGCCGAAGAACAGCGGGCCCGGCGGCATCTCGCGGAAGGCCTTGGCGCGGCTGCGCAGGTGGTATCCGAGCGCCTCGGCGTCGGCCCCGGAGGCGGCGGTGTCCTCGCCGACGACGACCTGTTCCTCGACGTCCTCGGTCATGCGGGCGAGGGCGGCGCGGCAGGCGTCGTGGTGGGCGCGTTCCTGGTGGAGGTCATGGCGGAGCGACTGCGGATTCATGAACCCCAGGATAGAGGAAAACGTTACTCGGTCACATTTTTTACGGAGTCACATCGCTTCCGCCGTACGGCAGGCCCTTCGCCAGCCGCCGGAACGCGTCCCGCGTCGCCGCCTCCGCCTCCGGCAGCAGCTCCTCGACCTTCTCCCCCGCCGCGATCCGCCGTACGTTCTCGTGCGCGAGGACCCGCAGCACCGCGACGATCTGCGCCGCCGCCAGCCGCGCCACCAACGGGTCGCCACCGCCACGCGGACGGGCCACGGCGTCCGCCGGCGCACCGGCCGGCGCGCCCGCGAGCGCCTCCGCCAGCGCCGCCTCCGAGCGCGCCTGGTACTCCGACATGCGGGCGACCAGCGCGGGCGTGCCGTACAGGAGGCGCAGGAACGCGAGGACGCCGGGCGCGTCGTTGAGACCCGTCACCGGGTCGCGCCGGGCCAGGCCCGCGAGCACGTGGTCGCGCAGCGCGTCGAGCGGCGCGACGCCGGCCTCCCGCGCGGCGGCCACCACCCGGGCCGGCTCGTCCTCGTGGTCGGCGAACCGGTACAGCGCCAGGTCCTCCTTGGCGGGGAAGTAGCGGAACAGCGTCGGCTTCGACACCTCCGCCGCCGCGGCGACCTCCGCGACCGACACCGCGTCGAAGCCCTTCTCCAGGAAGAGCCCGATGGCCACCTCGGAGAGCGTCTGCCGCGTCCGTTCCTTCTTCAGCTCCCGCAGCCCGCTCACGAAACCCACGCCCTCCTCAGGCACCGCATGCTCCACACGCCCCCGATGCCGAAGACGCCCCGCATGCCCCGCATGTCGCCCATGCTCTCGATCAGAAGATGTCCATGCTCCACGGTCGCCGTGACGTCCGCAGCAGCAGGTCCGCCCTCGCCGCCGCCCCGGCGACGGACTCCTCGATCCGGCCGAGCGCGGCGAGCCGTACGGCCGACTCGTCACCGAGGGCCAGCGTCGCCAGGTCGGCCACGTCCAGGACGAGGTCGGGCGAGGCGTCGGCCGGCACGCAGGCGCCGCCCTCCGGCGAGGCGTCGAGCCGGAAACGCCCGGCCGCGAACCCGGCCGCGTCCCGCACGTCCAGGACCAGGCTGCCCTCCGTCGCGTACGTGCGCGGCTCCAGCACCTTCGGCACGTCCAGGACCCGCATCCAGAGCATGTCCGCGTGCGTCAGGACCTCCGCGGCGCGCGGGTCGGGCAGCAGCAGCGGCACGATGTCGTCCGGTGCGCGGTAGCCGGTCTTCACACGGGTGATCCAGTCGACCGAGCAGACGAAACGCCACAGCGCGCGCTCGGCGGCCGGCGTGACGGCGACGAGGTCGCGCACGCTCGCCGTGTTCACCGGCTGCTTGTTGTCGTTCCACCGGTCGTCCGCCGTGTACGCGACATAGCCCTCGACCTCCCCGGACTCGGAGCGGTAGACGGCGTAGAACGGCTCGTGCCACGGGTCGGCGGCGTACGCGTTGCCCGTACCGATGTCCCATCGCCGGGTCGTACGGTCCGTGATCCCGGCCCGCTGCGCGGCGAGCGCGCGGTGCAGCGCCGGGCCCTCCTTGCGAATCTCGGCGCCGTCGGAGAAGTCGATGCGCCCGCCGCCGTCCTCCGCGGTCGGCCCCGACCAGCGGCGGTCGAACCCGGAGCGCGTCACGTCGATCGCCCACTCGGTGATCCAGCTGGCCGGGCCGAAGCCGAACCGCCCGTAGATCGGGTACTCGGCGGCGATCAGCGTCGCGCACGCGTCGCCCCGCTCCTTCGCGAGCGCCAGGTCGTCGGCCATCATCCGGCTGAGCAGCCCACGCCTGCGGTGCGTCGGGGCGACCGTGACGCCGGTGACGGCGTCGGCCGCCAGGTCCGCACCGCCGACCGTGCTCAGCCGCTGGCCGTACGACTGGAAGGTGGCGACCATCCGGCCGCGCTCGAAGGCGCCGTACGTCCGGGAGAGATCGGCGTGCGGCAGCTTGTCCGCGACCTCCTCGTCCGCCACCGCCACGGTGGGCTTGAGGAAACCCACCCGCCTGGCCCGCAGCCATTCGGGGAACTCCGACTCGTCGATCGCGCGCACCTCAAGGCTCATCCTTCGAGGCTATGCGCGAGCGAGCGCGACCCGCACCCGACTTTCCGCGGGCGCGGACGGGCGCGGGCAGGCGCGGGGCGCGGGAGCCACAGCCAGGCGCGGGGCGCGAGAGCCGCAGCCAGGCGCGGGGCGCGAGAGCCGCAGCCAGGCGCGGGGCGCCGACGCGACCCCCTGGCGGCCGGCGCCGCGCCACGCCCCACCGCCTCAGGCCAGCAGGTCGTCGACCTGTGCCTCGCCCTCGCGGTAGCGGCGGGCGATCTCCGCGCTGCAGTCGTCGGCGGTCCGCTGGAGCTGCTGCCGGCGGCGCGAGACCTGCTGCTCGTAGCCCGCGAGCCGCCCCATCGCCGCGTGCAGTTCCTCGTCCGTACGGGCCGTCAGGTCCGACAGCTCGACCTCCGACAGCATCTCGGCCGCGAGCCGCCGGTACTCCTCGCCGCGCGGCGTCGACAGCGTCACGTGCCGCGCCGAACGCGCCACCGCCCCGGGCCGGGACGGCGCGTCCGCGAGGATCTCCGACAGCCGGTCCAGGACCGGCGCCTCCGGGTCGGTCCGCCGTGCCAGCTCGGCCCGCAGGATGTCGATCCGCCCCTGCAGCATCCGCCGGACGTAGCTGAGGTCGGCCTCGTCGCCCTGCGCGTCACGGCGCAGCGCCCGCAACTCGGGCAGCCGCAGCGCGGCGAGGTCCGGCTCGGGCCGGTCCGGCAGGTCGGGTTCGGCGGTCCGCTGCACGGGCGGACGCCCGACGGCACGTCCGGCGGCTGCGCCGCCGGCGCGGGTCAGCGGTACGGGACCGGACGGCGTGTGCCCGGCGCCAGGTGCACTCATGTGAATCGTCCCCTCGACCGGTGCGGAACCGCACCGCCTGACACGCATGGTGCCACTCCCGCCCCGGCACACGCAGGCGGTCTGCACCCGTTCGGCCCTCCACGTGCCCTCGATGGGTCGGCCGGTGGGACGATCGGTAGGTTGGTCGGTATGCGAGCAGTGGTGCAGCGGGTGGACGGCGCGAGCGTCGTCGTGGCAGGGGAGACGGTCGGCGAGATCGTCGGCGAGGGGCTGTGCGTCCTGGTCGGCGTGACCCACGACGACACTCCCGAGAAGGCCGCGCAATTGGCCAGAAAGCTCTGGTCCGTACGGGTGCTGGAGGGCGAGAAGTCCTGCTCCGACGTGAACGCGCCGCTGCTCGTCATCTCCCAGTTCACCCTCTACGGAGACGCCCGCAAGGGCCGCCGCCCCACCTGGAACGCGGCCGCGCCCGGCCCGGTCGCCGAACCGCTCGTCGACGAGGTCGTCGCCCGGCTGCGGGAGCTGGGCGCGCACGTGGAGACGGGCCGGTTCGGAGCGGACATGCGCGTGTCGCTCACGAATCACGGCCCGTTCACGGTGCTCCTGGAGGTCTGAGCCCGGGCACCGCGCCCTACGGCTCGACGACGGTCTCCTGCGCCGCGGCCGTCGTCCCCGCGATCAGGTCCGCGTCCACCGGCACGTTCCGCTTCACCAGGCCGAGGGCGATCGGCCCCAGCTCGTGGTGGCGCACCGCCGTCGTGACGAAGCCCAGCTGACGGCCCTCGGGACCGTCCGCGGCGAGCCGCAGCGGCGTGCCGTGCCCCGGCAGGTGCACCTCGCTGCCGTCCAGGTGCAGGAAGACGAGCCGGCGCGGCGGCTTGCCCAGGTTGTGCACGCGGGCGACGGTCTCCTGGCCGCGGTAGCAGCCCTTCTGGAGGTGGACGGCGCTGCCGATCAGGCCGATCTCGTGCGGGATGGTCCGGTGGTCGGTCTCGAAACCGAGCCGCGGCCGGTGCGCCTCGACGCGCAGCGCCTCGTACGCCAGGACGCCGGCGGCCGGCCCGTGCGAGGAGGCGAACGCCTCCAGGTCACCGCGCGGCAGGAACAGGTCGCGGCCGTGCGGGGTCTCCCGTACGACCACGCCCTCGGGCACCTCGGCGATGGACCCGGCCGGCAGGTGGACGACCGCGAAGTCCTCCGTGCGGTCGGCGACCTCGACCCGGTAGAAGAACTTCATCGACTCCAGGTACGCGACGAGCTCGGCCTGCGTGCCCGGCTCGACGTGCGCCCAGACCGTCTCGCCGTCGTCGACGAGGTACAGCGCGTGCTCGATGTGCCCGTTCGCGGAGAGGATCAGCGCCTCGGTGGCCAGGCCGGCCGGAAGCTCGCTGACGTGCTGGGTGACCAGCAGGTGCAGCCAGCTCAGCCGGTCGTCACCGGTGACGGTCACGACACCGCGGTGCGAGAGGTCGACGAAACCGGTGCCGTCGGCGAGGGTCCGCTGCTCGCGGAACAGATCGCCGTAGTGCGCGGCGACGCCTTCGTCACGGCCTTCGGCGGGGACGGCGCCGGGCAGGGACAGCAGAGGGCTGGGCTGTGAATGTCGCTGCATGGGAAAAGCCTACGACCCGGCGGCTACGACCCGGCGTCGGCGTGCTTCCGCGCGCAGTCCCGGCACCGGCCGAAGATGGCGAAGTGCTTCATGTCCGTCTCGAAGCCGAAGGTCTCGCGGAGCTTCCCGGTGAAGTCGGCGGCCACCTCCACGTCCGCCTCGATGACCTCGGAGCAGTCCCGGCAGACCAGGTGCAGATGGTGGTGCCGGTCGGCGAGGTGATAGGTCGGCGCCCCGTGCCCCAGATGGGCGTGGCTGACCAGACCGAGCTCCTCCAGGAGCTCCAGGGTCCGGTAGACGGTGGAGATGTTCACGCCGGAGGCGGTCTTGCGGACCTCGACGAGGATGTCGTCCGGGGTGGCGTGTTCCAGCGCGTCCACCGCCTCGAGGACAAGCTGGCGCTGAGGCGTCAGCCGGTAACCCCGCTGCCTCAGATCGCTCTTCCAGTCGGTGCTCACCACGCCCCCAGTCTGACATGGAGCGGGTGTGCCCGAGGGCCCGCCGGCAGTGGCCGGCGGGCCCTCGGGAAGAACGGTCGCCCTACTTGAAGAAGGCGATGCCGTCGTCGGGCATGTCCGGGAGGTTGCGCGCCATCTCGGCGACCTCCTCCGGGGTGACGACCTTCTTCAGGTGCGCCGACATGTAGGGGCGCAGCGGCACCTCGGGGGTGGCCTTCTCGCCGACCCACATCAGGTCGCTCTTGACGTAGCCGTAGAGACGCTTGCCACCGCTGTACGGGCCGGAGGCCTCGGTGCGGGCGACGGCGTCCGTCACGATGTCGATCTGCGGCTTCTGGTCGGCGAGCTCGCCGTACCAGACCTCGACCACGCCCTGGTCACGGACCATGACGACCTCGACCTTGCGGTCCTTGTCGATGCGCCAGTAGCCGCTCTCGCTCTCCAGGGGGCGCACCTTGTTGCCCTCGGCGTCGAGGACCCAGGTCTGCGAGCGGTACTCGAGGAAGTCCCGGCCGTCGTGGCTGAAGGTCACGGACTGGCCGAAGTTGCACTTCTCGGCACCGGGGAAGTCGGAGACGCCCGCGCCCTCCCACGTACCGAGCAGGAACGCGAGGGGGACGAGCCCCGGGTTGAGATCGGACGGAATCTGGATCATGAGCAGCTCAGGCGATCTGTGTGGAGGCGATCGGTGGAGGGCGCGCGTTCGGGGAACGCGGTCAGCGCTGGCCCTGGTACAGCTTCTTCACGGTCAGACCGGCGAAGGCGAGCACCGCGACGCAGACCAGCACGAGCAGGACTTCGAAAAAGACGATCACTTGGTGCTCCTCCGTGAGCGGTGAAGGCGGACGGGCCGGCCCCCAGCTTAGTGGGCGGGGGCCGGACCCTCTCGGTGAGGTGGGCCTCAGCCGAGCAGCTGGTTCTGCAGCGTCACCGTCTGCTGGAAGGGCACGGCCGCGGCCTCGCCCTTGCGGGACTGGACGACGAGGGCGAGGGTGTCGCCCGCCTGGATGTAGGCCCAGCGGGTCTGCTCGGGGCCGTAGGGCTTCTTCTCGGCGACCGCGTACAGCGCCGTGTCCGGGACCCGTACGTCGTCGCCGAGCGACTCGGTCTCGACGTACTGCACACCGTCCAGGAGCACCGCGTCCGCCGAGCCCGCGTTCAGGGCCTCGTCCTTGAAGGTCTCCGAGAAGGCGACCGACTTGAAACGCAGCAGGTAGACGGCGCTCTTGGTGCCGTCCGGCATCGTCCAGGCGCGGGCCGTGACGTGCCGCAGCGCCGAGTCGTCCAGCGCCTGCTTCAGGTCGGCGCGCTGGTCCTTCGCATAGAGGGAGAGGTACTGGTCCACGCCCACCCAGCCGCCGTCCCGCTCGGGGTCGACGGTCGCGCCGGCGGGCGCGGGCAGCAGCAGCTTGTTCAGCTCGGCGTGGTGGACCTCGCCCTCGTTGCCGTCGGTGAAGGGCCGCGGGGACCCTTCGGGCAGCGGCGGCAGACTCAGCTTCGGGTACGCCCAGCGACCGTCGCTCGCCGTCGCGAGACCGGGCACGTCGGTGCGCTCCATCGAGGTGATGGCGGCGGCGGTCCCGGCCCCGAGCCCGCCGCAGACGACGACGGCGGCGGCCCAGCGGGCGACGGCCCCGAGGACACGGCGGGAGCGGGCGGGGGCGGCGGGCGCGGCCTCCTGGGGCAGGGGGTCGCCGGGCGCGTCGGACACGGCGGGCGGCGCGGTCACGGGCGGCGTCGCCTCGGCCGGCGCCTCGGCCGTCACCTCGGCCGTCGCCTCCGGCGTCGTGCCGTCCGTCGGCTCGGTCACGGTCATACGTACTCCCCCGGGGACTTGATGTGGTCGAGCTGCTTCTTCACCAGCTCGGCGACGGCGGACCTGTCGAAGGGCCGGGTGCCGGAGGCGGTGACGGTGACGGAGTACTCGGAGTCGTACGCGGAGCAGACCATGCCGTCGAGGCTGTTCTCCCGCTCCTCCTTGTCCCCGCCCTTCGGCTGCGGCATCACCCAGCAGGCGGCGTTCTTGTGGCCGTCGATCTTCGGCCCCTTGGGGAACTCCAGGATGCCGGCGACCTCGGAGCGCAGCTCGTGCATCTCGGCGCCGAACTTCTTGTTCTTGAGGTGCACCACCTGGATGTCGACGACGAGGGTGGCCTCCTCCGCCTCGTAGGAGCGCATGGCGATGCCCTGGATGCCGAGCTTCTCGATGCGCTTGTCGAAGTCGCGGCGCTTCTTGCCGGTCAGGCCCTTGCCCGCCTGCTTGAGCAGGGCGCGGGCGTCGAGTGCGCTGACCTCGCCGTCGTTGCCGTACTGCTCGATGTCGGGCCCGAGGGCGTAGCCGTCCGGCACCGGCAGCAGCAGCTTGCTCAGCGGCGTCGAGGCCCGGCCCTTGCCGAGGTTCGTCGCTGCGGGGTCCTTGCCCGTGACGGGCGGCTCCTCCCAGGCGACGGTGGGCGCGGTGCGGTCGGCCGAGGAGACGGTCACGCCGGTGAAGGTGGCGCCGGCGCCGACACCGAGCACGAGGACGCCGGTGAGGACGTACGGGAAGATCCGGCGCGGGGCGCGCGGCACGGCGGCCGGGGTGGCGTCGGTGTGGGGAACGTTCTGCTCGTCCATGGTGGTGCTCTCCTCGCTCACAGACGCCCCAGCTGCCGCTCGGCCAGCGAGGAGATCTCCTTCTGGCTGACCTTCTTGGTGTCGCTCACGAAGATCTCGACCATGACGTCGCCGCGGTGGAAGACCGCGCGCGCCACGTAGAGGTCGAGGTAACCCTCCTCGCGTTCCACGGGGAGCAGATACGTGCGCCCCTCGCCGCTGCCCTTGATCGGCGTGCCGTAGCCGAACTCGTCTGCCAGGTACTCGCGCTGGTCCGAGGCGGTCTCGGCGGCGTGGGCCCCGTACTCGGGCCGGAACTGCACGAGGTTGATCTGGACCGACTTGTACTGGCCGGTCCGCCAGCCGGTGGTGGCGACCCGGCGGATGCCGTCGCCGAGGAACTCCTCGAACACGACGGACGGATGATCGTATTCACCGGCGTACGAGGCGACGCTCATCCAGTTGTCCTCGGGGACGAAGTCCGCGTCCTTCGCCCCGGCGGGCTTGGGCAGCAACAGCTTGCGCAGGTCGCCGTCGGTCTTCAGCCCGCGGTCCTCGGCCGCGGAGAGCGGGGCCGGCTCCTGGCCCTTCGGCGCGGGCTTGGCCGGGTAGGCGAGGTCGGTCTGGTTCAGGGCCGGGAGCGGCGTGGGCTCGCGGTCGGCCTGGATGCCGTATCCGACGGCGGTGCCGCCGACGATGCCGAGCACGGCGGCGACGGCGAGCAGCGCGGCCGTACGCCCGCCCCGGCGGCGCGCCTTCGGCGCGGCGGGGTCGGCGGGCGGCGCGGACGCGGGGCCGGGAACCGGCACGGCTGCGGGTTCCGGAGCGGGCCCGGGTGCGGGTACGGGCTCCGCCTCCGGGGTGTTACGAGCGGTTTCCACCGCTTCTGTGGCTTCCAAAGCAGTCCCCCCACGAGACTAGAAGCGCGGATTCCGTTATCCGCGTGCCTAGCTGACACGCGAGTGGTGCATGAGGTTGCGGCGGACCGCATTACAGTTCGGTATATGGCGAAGAAGCTCGTGATCAAGGTGACCGCCGGGGCCGACGCCCCGGAACGCTGCTCCCAGGCCTTCACCGTGGCCGCCGTCGCCGTCGCGAGCGGCGTCGAGGTCTCGCTCTGGCTGACCGGCGAGTCCTCGTGGTTCGCCCTGCCGGGCCGCGCGGCCGAGTTCGAACTCCCGCACGCCGCCCCGCTCCCCGACCTGATCGACTCGATCCTCGCGGCCGGCCGCATCACGCTGTGCACCCAGTGCGCCGCCCGCCGCGAGATCACCGAGGACGACGTCCTGAAGGGCGTCCGCATCGCGGGCGCGCAGGTCTTCGTCCAGGAGGCGATGTCGGACGACACCCAGGCACTGGTGTACTGACCGGGCCCGGCCCGGAAGAAGCGGCCTAGGCCGTTTCTTTCGGATCAGGGCCGGAAAGGCCGCGGCGTCTGGCGCGGTGCATCGCAAGGCGCCGGAGCGTCGCGAATGGGGTCTCCCCTGCTCGAGCGAAGCCGAGAGCTTGGGGAAGGAGCTATCGGGGCGTTTCGGCAACGCGGCGAGGTGCCGTGCCAGGCGTCGCGGACCCGGCCAAGATCCGGAAGAGACGGCCTAGTCGCGTTTCTTGCCGTCGAGCTCGTCCCACCACTCGTCCGACTGCCGGTCTCCGCTCGGGTCGTCCCACCAGCGGTCGTCCGGGCCGCGCCGGTTCGCGAGCACCGCGGCGACGGGCGGGATGACCATGGCGACCAGGCACATGGCGATGGCGGCCGGGACCGACCACAGGCGCACCACGGCCCAGGCGCCCACGAAAAGCACCAGGCAGACGCCCATCATCCAGAAGTAGACGCGCCGTCGCCGTGCGTACACACCTTCAGCGTACGACCGCCGGCCGTGCGCGGACAGACCGAAGGGCCGTGCCCCGAGTCCTGGTCGGCGTCCAACCCCCCAGGAGGCACGGCCCCTCGGCCGTCTTCGGTGATCCGCCGGCGCGGATCAGGCGCGGATCAGACCGCGATGGCGACCTCGGCCAGGCCGCCCTTCTGGGCCACGACCTGGCGGTCGGCGGTGCCGCCGGGGACCAGGGCGCGGACGGTCCAGGTGCCCTCGGCCGCGTAGAAGCGGAACTGTCCGGTGGCGGAGGTCGGGACCTCGGCCGTGAACTCGCCGGTCGAGTCCAGGAGGCGGACGTAACCCGTGACGGGCTCGCCGTCCTTGGTCACGTAGCCCTGGATCGTGGTCTCACCGGGCTTGATCGTCGAGGCGTCGGGGCCGCCGGGCTGTGCTCCACACATGCTGGGAATCCTTACGGTCGAGGGGTCCGGAGAAGGAGGTCCGGGGAATTACTTGTTGGCGCCGAGCTCGATCGGCACGCCGACGAGGGAGCCGTACTCGGTCCACGAGCCGTCGTAGTTCTTGACGTTCTCGACACCGAGCAGCTCGTGCAGGACGAACCACGTGAGCGCGGAGCGCTCGCCGATGCGGCAGTAGGCGATGGAGTCCTTCGCCAGGTCGACGTTCTCCTCGGCGTAGAGGGCCTTCAGCTCCTCGTCCGACTTGAAGGTGCCGTCGTCGTTGGCGTTCTTCGACCACGGGATGTTGCGGGCGGACGGGACGTGGCCCGGGCGCTGGCTCTGCTCCTGCGGGAGGTGGGCGGGGGCGAGCAGCTTGCCGGAGAACTCGTCGGGCGAGCGGACGTCGACGAGGTTCTGGGTGCCGATCGCGGCCACGACGTCGTCGCGGAAGGCGCGGATGGAGGTGTCCTGGGCCTTGGCCTTGTACTCGGTGGCCGGGCGGTTCGGGACCTCGGAGCCGTCGACCAGGTCGCGGGAGTCGAGCTCCCACTTCTTGCGGCCGCCGTCGAGGAGCTTCACGTCCTGGTGGCCGTAGAGCTTGAAGTACCAGTAGGCGTACGACGCGAACCAGTTGTTGTTGCCGCCGTAGAGGACGACCGTGGTGTCGTTCGCGATGCCCTTCGCCGAGAGGAGCTTCTCGAAGCCCTCCTGGTCGATGAAGTCGCGGCGCACCGGGTCCTGGAGGTCCTTCGTCCAGTCGATCCGGATGGCGTTCTTGATGTGGTTCTTGTCGTAGGCCGAGGTGTCCTCGTCGACCTCGACGATGGCGACCTGCGGGTTGTCGAGGTTGGCCTCGACCCAGTCGGCGTCGACCAGGACGTCGCTGCGAGCCATGCTGTTTCTCCTCCGGGGCAGTGTGCGGCGGTTCGTGCGTGTGCGGGGTGGTGCGGGTACGCGTCGGCGGCGTGCGACGACGACGGCGTACGGCTGCGCAGGGCGGCCCCGACATCACGTCGTAGGGCCTGAGGAATACGGGAGCTGTGCGTCCCGCTCAGACGGAGCGACAGAGCATGGCGGCGATGCGGCACAGGTCTACTGCCCGCCGCTTCGTGAGTTCCGCCTGTCGCTTCATGCCCACGATCGTAGGGACGGACAGGCAGCCGTGTCACCGGTGTGTCGTATTTTGAGACGCGATCGTCCGAGATGCGGGATGGAGGGAGGGTGCGAACCGGCCCGGAAGGGCCGTCGCCGGGCCGTGCGCCCGCCTTTTCTGCGCATCGGACTCGGGCGTCTCAGCATGTGATCAGATGGGTGTCCGAAAGCGTTCGGCTCGGCCGATCGGGTGCCGTACGGCGTGACCGGCGCGCGCTCAGCCCGCCTTCAGGGTCACGTTCTCGCCCGCGACCGTCACCACGAGGCCGTCCTCCCGCGCCTCGACCTTCGTCAGACGCATGCCCTTCGGCAGGCCCTCGATGCGCCGGTCGAAGTCCGTGCGGGCCCGCACCATGTCCTCCAGGCCCGGGATGCCCTCCCCGGGCACCTCGTCCGCCCGCACCCGGATGGTGTCGCCGTTCACCAGCGTCACCGTCGACAGCACGCTGCGCGTGAGCGTCCGGCCCAGCAACCGCACCCCGCCGGTCACCTTCAGCTTGCCGTCCCCGCCGTACGCCACCTGGGCGTCACGCCCCGACGCGGCGGCCAGGTCCGGGTAGGCGATCCGCGCCGTGCCGTTCGCCGAGCCCGCGCGGTCGATCCCGTAGTCCCCGTCCAGCGTCACGTCGCGCAGCGCGGCCGTCAGCTCGCCGATGCGCACCGGGTGCCCGCCGGCCTTCGCCTGGATGCCGGTCAGCCGCACCTCGACCTCGTCGAAGCGCTTGTCCACGACCTGTGTGAGGAACGGGAAGCCCTTGATGTCGACGTCCGTGGACTCGGCCCGCGCCGTCCCGATCCGCACCCCGCCGGCCGCCTCCGACTCCACGTACGCGGCGGCGACGCGGTCCGCGCCGACGAGGAGTCCGCCGAGCACCACGGCAAGGATCAGCACCGTCCGCAGTGCCCGCATGGTCCACATCCCCTGATCACGAGTCCGGCCCCCTGACACGAAGATCGACGTGTCAGGGGGCCGGTCGGTTCCCGGGCGGTCGCCGGCGGCGTCAGGCCAGCGCCCGTCCCAGCAGGTAGATCGCGGGCACGGCCGCCGTCAGCGGCAGCGCCACGCCCGCCGTCATGTGGACGAACCGCGACGGGTAGTCGTAGCTGGCCACCCGCAGGCCGACCAGGGCGCAGACCCCGGCGCCGAGACCGAGCAGCGCCCCGGCCGTGCCCAGGTCCGTGAACCCGCCGGCCGCGATGCCGCCGCCCGCCGCCGCGAGCAGCGCGACGACCACGGAGACCGGGCCCGGCAGCGGCAGGGCCCGGGCGAGCACGGTCGCGGCGACCGCGACCGCGCCCGCGACCACCGCGTCCGGCTCGGCGCCGAGGTTCCCGGCGGCCAGGATCGCCAGGGCGGCGGAGGCGACCGTGGCCATCAGGCCGTACATCCGCTCGTCCGGGTCGGCGTGGCTGCGCAGCTGGAGCACCAGGGTCAGCAGCACCCACACGCCGAGCGTGCCGATGACGGCGGCGGGCGCGTGCTCCCGGCCGGTCGCGAGCAGCACCGCGTCGGCGACGATCCCGCCGAGGAAGGCGAGGGCGATGCCCTGCCGCGCGGGCCACATGCCGTTGAGCCGGAACCATCCGGCGGCGGTGAGGCCCTGGAGCAGCAGCAGGGGCACGAGCAGCGCGTACGGGCCGAAGGCGGCGCCCGCGGCGAGCAGCACGCCGAGACCGGCGGTCAGGGCGGCCGGCTGCATGCCGGGCTCGATGATCGGCGACCGGCCCTCGAGCCGGGCCCGCTGGGCGTCGGTGATCCGGGTGTTTCCGGAGGTGGTGGGCGCGGAGTAGGCGGGACCGCCGTCCGTGACGGGCGCCGGCCCGGCGGGCGCCGCCGGCTCCGCGGGAGCGGGCGCGGGCACGGGCACGGGCTCCCCGTACGTCTCGTACGAGGCCTCGTACGGCCCGCTCCCGTACGTCTCGTACGACGACGGCTGCGTGCCGTACGCCTCGTAAGACGGCGGCTGCGCGGCGTACGCCTGCGGCTCGTACGCGACCTCCGGCGGCAGCGGGTGGCCGCCCGTGGCGGGACCGGTGGCGTGCGTCTGCTGCCCGTGGCCCTGCTGCGGCAGATAGGCCGTGTCGTACGAGACGGAGGCCTGCTGCGGGGCGACCGTGGGCTGGTACTGGGTGTCCCAGGTCTGCCCCTCCCACGTCTGGGTGACGTTCGGGTCGTACGGCTGACCGCCCTGCGGGCCGCCCTGCGGCTCGTACGGATACTGCTGGTCACTGCTCATGCTGTG
This sequence comes from Streptomyces sp. NPDC127092, assembly GCF_042722475.1. Taxonomy (NCBI): domain Bacteria; kingdom Bacillati; phylum Actinomycetota; class Actinomycetes; order Kitasatosporales; family Streptomycetaceae; genus Streptomyces; species Streptomyces sp. NPDC127092. The sequence continues at coordinate 39,635 of NZ_JBHXFE010000006.1, read as the reverse complement.
CGGTTCACCCTCCTGCGAACGGCGGGAGCACCTCGACCGTGCCGCCCTCGGCCAGCCGTACCGTCTCATGCGCGCGGGTCCCGACCGGGTCGCCGTCGACGAGGAACGAGCAGCGCTGGAGGACCCGGGTCAGCTCGCCGGGGTGCCGGTCGCGGGCGGCGTCCAGCGCCTCCGCGAGGTTCTCGGCCGCGTACGGCTCCTCGGCGACTCCCGCGGCGGCCTTCGCCGCCGCCCAGTAGCGGATGGTTCCCGCTGCCATAGCGGCACTCCCTTCGTTCGTGTGCGCGCCGCCACCCATGATGGGCTATGGGCGGGCCAGCCAGTTCCCGAGGCGGTCGAGCAGCTCCTCGCCGGCCGCGTTCTCCGCGTGGCCCATGCCGCGCTCGAGCCACAGCTCGGCCGGTGCGCCGGCCGCCTCCGCGGCGGCCGTCAGCATCCGGGGATGGTCGACCGGGAAGTACGGGTCGCGGTCGCCGTGCACGACGAGCAGCGGCGTCGGCGCGATCAGCGGCACCGCCTCGTACGGCGCCAGCGGCACCGGGTCCCACGGCTTGTGGTCGATGCGGGTGCCGAGTCCGTAGCGGCCGACCAGCCGGCCCGCCGGCCGGGTGATCACCCAGTGGACCCGGCGCATCGAGGGCGTGCCCCGGTAGTACCAGCGGGCGGGGGCGCTCACGGCGGCGACGGCGTCGGTGTGCGCGCCCGTGTCCCGTTCCAGGGCGGCGTGCCGCAGGACGACGGAGCCGCCCATGGAGAAGCCGACCGTCGCCACGCGCGCGTTGCCGAGCTCACGGGCCCAGCGGACGGCCGCCGCCAGGTCGAGGACCTCGCGGTCGCCGACCGTGGAGAGCCCGCCGGAACGGCCGTGGCCGCGGAAGGAGAAGGTGACGACGTTCGCGTGGCGGCGGAAGGCCTGCGCGGCGCGGCGCAGCGCGGGCCGGTCGACCGACCCGGTGAATCCGTGCGCCACGACGACGGCCGTATCGGTGACACTTGCCGTGGACGGTTCGTGAACCGCCTCGATCCGGACACCGTCAGCGGTACGGAGATCCGTCCGCACGATGTCCCGCAGAGGACGGGAAGTGATCTGAGAGACATCCACGATGTGAAATCGACCCTCTGCCTCGGAACTCATGTGGGCTATTCTGCTAGCCAGAGGATCCGGGCAGAGCAGCCCCCGGGTCCTTTTGTGTTTTCCGACCGTTGTTACGGACGGATGAACAAAAGCTCTCAGGGCGCGAGAGCAGCACGTGAGAGCAGCAGCACGTGAGACCGCAGTACAGACGTCCTCGCAGGGACCGAGGAGGAACCGACGTCATGGACGAGCGTACGAAGCACGACCGACCGACGACCACGTCGCGCAACCGGGCAGGTGGTGCGCGATGAGCTCTCTGCTGCTCCTCACCAATGCCCTCCAGCCGTCGACCGAGGTGCTGCCCGCCCTCGGCCTGCTGCTGCACAACGTGCGCGTGGCGCCCGCCGAGGGGCCGGCGCTGGTGGACACCCCGGGCGCCGACGTGATCCTCGTGGACGGCCGGCGCGACCTGCCGCAGGTGCGGTCGCTGTGCCAGCTGCTGCGTTCCACGGGGCCCGGCTGTCCGCTGATCCTGGTGGTCACGGAGGGCGGTCTCGCGGCCGTCACCGCCGACTGGGGCATCGACGACGTGCTGCTCGACACCGCCGGTCCGGCGGAGGTGGAGGCGCGGCTGCGGCTGGCGACCGGCCGCCAGCAGATCGGCGCCGACGACTCCCCGATGGAGATCCGCAACGGCGACCTGTCGGTGGACGAGGCGACGTACAGCGCCAAGCTGAAGGGCCGGGTCCTCGACCTGACCTTCAAGGAGTTCGAGCTGCTGAAGTACCTGGCCCAGCACCCGGGCCGGGTCTTCACCCGCGCCCAGCTCCTCCAGGAGGTGTGGGGCTACGACTACTTCGGCGGCACCCGGACGGTCGACGTGCACGTACGGAGGCTGCGGGCGAAGCTCGGCCCCGAGCACGAGTCGCTGATCGGCACCGTACGCAACGTGGGCTATCGCTTCGTCACTCCGGAGAAGGTGGAGCGCGCGGCCGAGGAGGCGCGCGCGAAGCAGGAGCCGCGCGAGGGCTCCCGGACGAAGCGGGAAGCCCACGTCGAGGCGTGAGACCCGGCGGCCCGGGGCCTGAAGGACCGCGGTTCGGGGCCCGGAGCGGGGCGGGGATCGGGGTTCCGGTGGGGGCGCGCGTCAAGCACGCCACGCCGGAACTCACCCCGTCGGGCTACCGTTGACGTGGCGTATGCCACATCGCGACCTGCCGGTAGGAAGGTCACCCCGCGTAGACTTCGCCGCGTGGCCAAGGTGACGCGGGATGACGTAGCGCGACTGGCGGGTACTTCGACCGCGGTCGTGAGTTACGTGATCAACAACGGACCCCGGCCGGTCGCCCCGGCCACGCGCGAGCGTGTCCTCGCCGCCATCAAGGAGCTGGGCTACCGGCCCGACCGGGTGGCCCAGGCGATGGCCTCCCGGCGCACCGACCTCATAGGCATGATCGTGCCGGACGCCCGGCAGCCCTTCTTCGGCGAGATGGCGCACGCGGTCGAGCAGGCCGCCGCCGAGCGCGGGAAGATGGTCCTGGTCGGCAACTCCGACTACCGCGACGAGCGCGAGATCCACTATCTGCGGGCCTTCCTCGGCATGCGCGTGTCCGGCCTGATCCTGGTCAGCCAGGGCATGAGCGAGCGGGCCGCGAGCGAGATCGAGGCCTGGGACGCCCGGGTCGTGCTGCTGCACGAGCGGCCCGAGGCGCTCGACGACGTCGCCGTCGTCACCGACGACATCGGCGGCGCCCAGCTCGCCACCCGGCACCTCCTGGAGCACGGCCACCCGTACGTGGCGTGCCTCGGCGGCGTGCCGAACACCCCGGCCGTCGGCGACCCGGTCGCCGACCACGAGGAGGGCTGGCGGCGGGCCATGCTGGAGGCGGGCCGCTCGATCGAGGGCCGGCTCTTCCAGGCCCCGTACAACCGCTACGACGCCTACCAGGTGGCGCTGAAGCTGCTCTCGGGCCCGGACCGGCCGCCGGCCATCTTCTGCTCGACGGACGACCAGGCCTTCGGCGTGCTGCGGGCCGCGCGCGAGCTGCGCATCGACGTGCCGACGGAGCTCGCGGTGGCGGGCTTCGACGACGTCAAGGAGGCGGCGCTGGCGGACCCGCCGCTGACCACCGTCCACTCGGACCGCCCGGCGATGGCGCGGGCGGCGGTGGATCTGGTGCTCGACGACTCGCTGCGGGTCGCGGGCTCGCGGCGCGAGCGGGTGAAGCAGTTCCCGTCGGCACTGATCGTCCGCCGCTCCTGCGGCTGCGGCTGAGCCCCGCGACACGGGGCAGGTGCTGGGCCGGCACGGGCAGGCGCCAGGCCCCGCGCGGGGCTTTATATCGGGCATACACGGTTCTGTCGGGCTTCTCAGGCCGTCCTCAGACGGTTCTCATCTACGGCTCCGAGAGTCGTAGCCATGACGGACTACCAGCAGCCCCAGCCGCAGCAGCAGCCGTACTACCCGCCCCGGCCGCCGTACGAGCCGACGCAGCCGATCACCACCGAGCCGGGCACCACCATCTGGCCGTCCGCCGGGAACGGCGGGCACGGCGGGCACGGTGGGCACGGTGGGCACGTGCCGCCGCCGGTGGCGCCGGCGGCGCCCGGCTCGCACGCCGCGCCCGCCCCGCGTCGGCGGGCCCGGCGCGGTGTCGGGCTCATGGCGGCCGTGGCGATCGCCGCCGCGGCGGTCGGCGGCGGGGCCGCGACGCTCGTCCAGCAGTGGACGGCCGACGGCACGGCCACCGCATCAGGCGCGGTGAGCGGCACGAACGTGTCGGCGAGCAGCAAGGGCACCGTCGCCGGCGTCGCCCAGGCCGTCTCCCCGTCCATCGTGGAGATCTCCGCGAGCGCCGCCTCCGGCAAGTCGACCGGCTCGGGCGTGATCATCACCTCCGACGGCGAGATCGTCACCAACAACCACGTCATCTCCGGCGCCTCCTCGATCAAGGTGCAGACCTCGGACGGCAAGAGCTACGACGCCAGGGTCGTCGGCACCGACCCGGACAAGGACCTGGCGCTGATCAAGCTGGAGGGCGCCTCCGGACTGAAGGCGGCGACGCTCGGCGACTCCTCCAAGGTGCGGGTCGGCGACGAGGTCGTCGCGATCGGCTCGCCCGAGGGCCTGACCGGCACCGTCACCAGCGGCATCGTCTCGGCGCTCGACCGCGACGTCACCGTCGCCAAGGAGGACGGCCAGGGGCAGGACCGTGACCAGCAGCAGTACGACCCCCGTCAGGGCTGGCCCTTCGAGTTCGGCGGGCAGCAGTTCAACGGCGACACGGGCTCGTCGAAGACCACGTACAAGGCGCTGCAGACCGACGCCTCGCTCAATCCCGGTAATTCCGGCGGCGCGCTGATCAATATGAACGGCGAGATCATCGGAATCAATTCGGCCATGTATTCGCCCAGTTCCGCGAGCGGTTCCACGGCGGGCAGCGTCGGTCTCGGATTCGCGATCCCGATCGACACGGTGAAGGCCGACCTGGACGAGCTGCGCTCGGGCGGTGCCGCCTGAACGCATGGGACGCTGAGCCCATGACGGGACAGCAGGGACACCGGAAAGAGGCCGAAGGCGCCGAGCGCATCCTCATCGTCGACGACGAGCCCGCCGTCCGCGAGGCGCTGCGGCGGAGCCTCGCGTTCGAGGGTTACGGGACGGAGGACGCCGTCGACGGGCTCGACGCGCTCGCCAAGATGGAGTCGTACGCGCCCGACCTCGTCGTCCTCGACGTCCAGATGCCCCGCATGGACGGGCTGACGGCGGCCCGCCGGATCCGGGCCGCCGGCTCGACCGTGCCGATCCTGATGCTGACGGCCCGTGACACGGTCGGCGACCGGGTCACCGGCCTGGACGCGGGCGCCGACGACTACCTGGTGAAGCCCTTCGAGCTGGACGAGCTGTTCGCGCGGATCCGGGCGCTGCTGCGGCGCAGCTCGTACGCGGTCCGGACGGCGCCCGCCGAGGGGCCGGCGGGCGAGGTGCTCGCCTTCGAGGACCTGCGGATGGACCTGGCCACGCGGGAGGTGACCCGGGGCGGGCGGCCGGTGGAGCTGACCCGGACCGAGTTCACGCTCCTGGAGATGTTCCTGGCCCACCCGCGGCAGGTGCTCACCCGCGAGCAGATCCTGAAGGCGGTGTGGGGCTTCGACTTCGAGCCGAGTTCGAACTCGCTGGACGTGTACGTGATGTATCTGCGGCGCAAGACGGAGGCGGGCGGCGAGCCGCGCCTGGTGCACACGGTGCGGGGCGTCGGCTACGTGCTGCGCGGCGGGGCCGGAGGTCCGGAGTGAGAAGCCCGCTCGCGTGGTTCCGGTCGCGGCCGCTGCGGTCCCGGCTCGCGCTGCTGACCGCGCTCGCGGTGGCGGTCGCGGTGGCGGCGGTCTCGCTGGCCTGCTGGTTCGTGACGCGGGCGCAGCTGGAGAACGAGCTGGACTCGGCGCTGCGCAGCAGCAAGGTGGACAACGGCTATCTGAACCTGGTGCTCACCGGCTGCCGCTCGGGCCGGCAGGCGCCTCCGCTGGCCTCGTACACGGTGCAGCTGATCCTGGTCGACGGCACGGTCTGCACGTCCGGCAAGGCGAAGGTCCCGGCGCAGAACGCGGACGTGGCGGTGGCCAACGGGCTGCTCGACGACACGCTGCACACGACGAGGGACGAGGACGGCCGGGAGATGCGGGTGTACACGTACGCCGACCCGAACCGTCCCGGGATGGCCGTCTCGCTGGCCCGGCCGCTCTCCGAGGTCGACAACTCGATGTCGACGCTCGGCTGGGTGCTGCTGCTGGTGTCGGGCGTCGGCGTGGTCGGCGCGGGCGCTGCCGGGCTGTGGGTGGCGCGGACCGGCCTGGCGCCGGTGGACCGGCTGACGGGCGCGGTCGAGCACGTGGCGGCGACCGAGGACCTGACGGTGCGGATCCCGGTGGAGGGCGAGGACGAGATCGCCCGGCTCTCGCGTTCGTTCAACGCGATGACGGCGGCGCTGGCGACCTCACGGGACCGGCAGGCGCAGCTGATCGCGGACGCGGGTCACGAGCTGCGGACGCCGCTGACCTCCCTCCGTACGAACGTCGAGCTGCTCGCGCGCAGCGAGGAGACGGGCCGCGCGCTGCCGCCGGAGGACCGGCGGGCCCTGATGGCCTCGGTGAAGGCGCAGATGACGGAGCTGGGGGCGCTGATCGGCGACCTCCAGGAGCTGTCCCGGCCGGAGGCGGCGGCGCCGGGCCCGCTGGAGGTCGTACCGCTGCACACCGTCCTGCGCTCGGCCCTCGACCGGGCGCGGCTGCGCGGTCCCGAGCTGCGCTTCGAGACGGACCTCGCGCCCTGGTACGTACGGGCGGAGCCGGCGGCCCTGGAGCGGGCGCTGGTGAACGTCCTGGACAACGCGGTGAAGTTCTCGCCGCCGCGCGGGACGGTCGAGGTGCGGCTGATGCGCGGTGAGCTGACCGTGCGGGACCACGGTCCGGGCATTCCGGCGGACGAGCTGCCGCACGTCTTCGACCGGTTCTGGCGTTCGCCGTCGGCGCGGAGCCTGCCGGGTTCGGGCCTCGGCCTGTCGATCGTGGCCCGGACGATCGGGCAGGCGGGCGGCTCGGTGGCGCTCGCCGCACCGTCGGACGGCGGTGGCGGCACGGTGGCGACGGTACGGCTGCCGGGCGCGCCGACACCGCCGCCGGAGGTGTCGGGCGCGGGCTCGGAGGCGGGTTCGGGCTAGTTGTGACGGATGAGGGACTCGACGAGTCCTGGGCGGGTGTTGGGGTAGTCCATGGGGACGATGCCGAGGCCCTTCCAGCCGGCTCCCTCGCCGTCGATCAGCGCGTGCACCTGCGGGTTGAGCCGGTCGGCGTTCCAGCGGGGCGGCAGTCCGGCCGCGGTGGAGACGAAGTTGACGTAGAACGGGCCGGGCCGGGCGGCGGCCTCGCGGAACTGGTCGCGGATCTTGGGCCACTTGGCGAAGGGCTCGGCCTGGTAGTCGTCCTGCACGTCGAAGTGGGCGCTGTCGGCCCAGCGCAGTCCGGGCAGCCCGCCGTTGTCGGCGAGGAGCACCACCTTGCCGCGGGCCTCGCCGAGCGTGGGCACGCCGTCGCCGATGCGGAAGAGGGACCGCCAGCCGCGGTTGTCGAGGTAGTCGTCGAAGATCGCGCGGAAGGTGGCGTCGGAGTCGGTCGAGTACTCCTGCTTGACCCGCATGAGGACGGTCTCGCTGGGGTGGGCGGCGAGGAAGTTCCCACAGGCCACGAGGACGTCGCCGAACATCAGGTTCTGGTAGAAGGCGCCGTGGTGAATCGCGAAGGATCCGCCGGTGACCCGGCACCGGACGTCCAGGAACCGGATGCCGCTGTCGAGTTGCTGCGCGATGGTGGTGTTCTGGCACTCGGTCCACAGCCCGCCGTAGCGGGCTCCGGAGTCGTGGGTCCCGGGGATCGTGAGCTTCTGGAGCGGGGTGGGGTCGCCGTGGGCAGCCATCCAGTCCCGTGTGTCTGCGGCCGAGGCACTGGGCGCCCCGAAAAGCACTGCGGCTCCCGCCCCCAGTGCCCCTTTGAGTAAGTGCCGTCGGTCCATGGGGCGGACTATGACAGGTTCACATCAATACCGCCAGCCCGTGTCGCGTACGGACGGAGGCACGGGCGGTCATGCACTCCGGATACACCGAAGGGCGGCGCCCGCCGTTGCGGACGCCGCCCCTGCCTGCCGTGACGACCGACTACTTCACGATCGTGACCCGGCCCAGCGCCGGCGGCGCCAGCGGGGCGCTCGCCGAGGAGTGGGCGCTCATGTAGGCGATGAGCGCCTCCAGGTCGGAGACGCCGACCAGCTTGTTCTTGTGCTCCTTCAGTACGGGGAAGCCGTCGCTGCCGGCCGCCAGGAACTCGTTCATCGCGACCCGGTAGGTCTTCGCCGGGTCGATCGCCTCGCCGTTCAGCCTCACCGAGTCGACCACGATCCGGTCCGCGCCGGTCTTGGTCGTGTCCAGGGTGTACGTGAAGCCCTTCGACACCTGCAGGTACTTCGGACTGGCCAGGTTCGCGCCACTGACCTGCTGCTGCAGCGCGGTGATCAGCTGGGCGCCGGTCAGGTCGACCGTCGTCATCATGTTGGTGAACGGCTGGACGGCGTACGCCTCGGCGTAGGTCACCACGCCGTCGCCCTCACCACCGGACTGCGCGTAGGTCAGCGGCATGCGGACGCCGCCCGGGTTCATCAGCGCGAGCTGCGCGCCGCCCTTGTCCGCCGGGGCCATGGCCTCCAGCTGCGCGTCGGCGATCAGGTAGCCGGCCGGCCTCTCGACGTCGACGAACGGCTTCTTGGGGTCCGGGAGCGGGTTCTCGATGTCGGCCGAGATGTGACCCACCGGGCGGTTCGCGACCGGCGCGGACATCGTCTTGTAGTGGCGGATCAGGTCGGTCATGTCCTGCGCCGGGGTCACGTCACGGGTGACGACGTGGTTCGCGGAGGCGACGGCGGTGCGGACGATGTCCTTCGTACGACGGTCGTAGGTCAGCGTCGTGTCGGTGTACAGCCGGCCGAAGGAGGCCGCCGAGGTGACGGTGCGCGGCTTGCCGGACGGGTCCGGGATGCTGCACGCGTACGCCTGGTGGGTGTGGCCGGTGACCAGGGCGTCGACCTGCGGCGTGACGTTCTTGGCGATCTCCACGATCGGGCCGGATATGCCGGCGCCGGCGCCCGGGGTGTCGCAGTCGTAGTTGTACGCGCCGGAGGCCGGCATGCCGCCCTCGTGCAGCAGGGCCACGATCGACTTCACGCCCTTGCTCTCCAGCACCTTGGCGTACTTGTTGATCGTCTCGACCTCGTCGCCGAACTTCAGGCCCTTGATGCCGTCGGCGTTGACGATGTCCGCCGTGCCCTCCAGGGTCACGCCGATGAAGCCGATCTTGACGCCGTCGCGCTCCCAGACGAAGTACGGGTCGAGCATCGGACGGCCCGTCTTCTCGTCCGTCACGTTCGCCGCGAGGTACGGGAAGTCGGCGCCGGAGAAGGACCGGCCCTCCTCGTAGCAGCCCTCGACCGGGTGGCAGCCGCCGTTCTGGATGCGGGCGAGCTCGCGCGCGCCCTCGTCGAACTCGTGGTTGCCCACGGAGGTGACGTCGAGCTTCAGCTTGTTGAGCGCCTCGATGGTCGGCTCGTCGTGGAACAGACCGGAGACCAGCGGCGAGGCACCGACCATGTCGCCCGCGGCCGCCGTGATCGAGTACCGGTGCCCCTCGCGCGCCTGGCGCAGGTGCGTGGCGAGGTACTCGACGCCGCCGACGCCCTCGATGGTCCGGGTGGTGCCGTCCTCGTTCCGGTGCGTGAGGCGGCCGGAGGAGCCGGACGGCGGCTCCAGGTTGCCGTGGAGGTCGTTGAAGGAGAGCAGCTGGACGTCGACCATCCGCCCCCAGCCCTTGCCGTTGCCGTATCCGGCGTCCTCGGCCCGGTCCTGCGAGGCGCCGGCCGGCAGCGCCGCCACCAGCGCACCGGCGGTGGCGAGTCCCGCCCCCGCGGCGAGGATCCGCCGCACCGCCTTGTTGTTCTTCCGTGTCGCTGCCATTTCTCCCCAGTTCCCTGAACGACTCCGGTCTTGCCCGCGCAGCCTAGGGTCAACGCGCGTAGCGCAACAGGGGGTCACGGGTTACGAGCTGGTTGACTTTGCTCACTCTGCGGGCGGGGAGCGGGGTGCGGGACGCCCACCTGACAGTCTCCGGGTGATCTCCCACGGGCCGGAGCGACACCGCCGTAGGCTCGTAGGCATGACTTCTGACTCGGCGCCGGCCCTCGAACCCGGACGGCAGATCAACAGTTACGAAGAGCTGGGCCCCGAACAGGTCGAGGCCGTGCTCGACCTCCTGGAGGCCGCCGACCGCGCCGACGGGGTGCACGCCGTGTCCGAGCAGGGCCGGCTCTATCTGCGCCACGGCAGGCGGGAGGGCGTGCGGCACTTCCTGCTCACGGTCGGCTCGCACCTGTACGGCTACGCCCAGCTGGAGGAGACCGACCCGGTCGAGGCCCCGGCCGCCGAGCTGGTCGTCCACCCCTCGCACCGGGGCCGCGGGCACGGCCGCGCGCTCGGCGCCGCGCTGCTCGACGCGTCCGGCAAGCGGCTCCGGGTCTGGGCGCACGGCGGCAAGTCGGCCGCCCGGCACCTGGCGCAGGTGCTCGGGCTCACCCTGTTCCGGGAACTGCGACAGCTGCGCCGGCCGTTGGTGCCGCTCGACATCCCGGAGCCGGTGTTCCCCGAGGGCGTCACCGTGCGCACCTTCGTGCCCGGCGTGGACGACGCGGCCTGGCTCGCGGTGAACGCGGCGGCCTTCGCCCACCACCCGGAGCAGGGCTCGCTCACCCAGCGGGACCTGGACGACCGGATGGCGGAGCCGTGGTTCGACCCGAAGGGCTTCTTCCTCGCGGAGCGGGAGGGGAAGCTGATCGGCTTCCACTGGACGAAGGTGCACGCCGAGGAGCAGCTGGGCGAGGTGTACGTGGTGGGCGTGAGCCCGGACGCCCAGGGCGGCGGCCTCGGCAAGGCACTGACGGCGGTCGGTCTGCGGCACCTGGCGGCGCAGACGCTGCCGACGGCGATGCTGTACGTGGACGCGGACAACACGGCGGCGGTGCGGGTGTACGAGGGACTCGGCTTCCGGACCCACGAGGTGGACCTGATGTACCGCACGGAGTCCTGAGCGCGGAGGCCTGAGCGCGGAGGCCTGAGCGCTTGGTCCGGGACCGGCGCAACACCTCGCCGGAAGGGGGCGGTTGACACCGCCCCCTTCTTTGCACCACCCTTTCACTACTTGATTAGTGAAAGGGTGGTGTACGCACGTGCTCGCCTACCGCATCGACCGGCGCAGCGGGGTCGCCACCTACCTCCAGATCGTCCAGCAGACCAAACAGGCGCTGCGGATGGGCCTCCTGGAGCCCGGTGACCGGCTGCCGACGGCCCGCGAGGTCGTCGAGGCCACCGCCATCAACCCGAACACGGTCCTCAAGGCCTACCGCGAGCTGGAACGCGAAGGCCTCGTCGAGGCCCGCCGCGGCCTCGGCACCTTCGTCCGCGCCACCCTCGGCACCGGCCCCGCCGGCTCGCCGCTGCGCGGCGAACTGTCCGACTGGGCCCGCCGGGCCCGCGCCGAGGGCCTGGAGCGGGACGACGTGGCGGCCCTCTTCACTTCCGTACTGAACGAGTTCTTCGAGAACGAGCACCACAAGGGGGACGCATGACACCGGAGATCGCGCTGAGGGCGGAAGGCCTCGGCACACGCTACGGAGGACGGTCCCGGCCCTGGGCGCTGCGCGACTGCTCCTTCGCCCTGCCGGCCGGCCGCGTCTGCGCCCTCGTCGGCCCCAACGGCGCCGGCAAGTCGACCCTCCTCGGCCTCGCGGCGGGCCTGCTCCGCCCCACCGAGGGCACGGTCGGGGCACCGCCGCGGGAACGCCTCGCGTACGTGGCGCAGGACAAGCCGCTGTACCCGCGGCTCACCGTCGCCGACACCCTGCGCATGGGCCACGAGCTCAATCCGGGCCGCTGGGACGAGGCCGCCGCCCGGCGGGTGATCGCCGACGAGCTCGACCCCGGCGCCCTCGTCCGCGAGCTCTCCGGCGGTCAGCGCACCCGCATCGCCCTGGCCCTCGCCCTCGGCAAGCGGCCCGAACTGCTGCTGCTCGACGAGCCGATGGCCGACCTCGACCCGCTCGCCCGCCACCAGCTCATGGGCCTGCTGATGGCCGACGCCGCCGAGCACGGCACCACCGTCGTGATGTCCTCGCACATCCTCACCGAGCTGGAGGGTGCCTGCGACCACCTGCTGCTGCTCCAGAACGGGCGGATCCGCCTCGACGGCGCCGTCGACGACCTCCTCTCCGGGCACGTCCTGCTCACCGGGCCCGCCGGCGACGCCGACCTGGCCCCGCACACCGTCGTCGACTCCCGCACCACGGGCCGTCAGCTCACCGCGCTGATACGCCGCGAGGGCCCCGTCGAAGGCCCGTGGGAGGTCACCGACCCCACCCTGGAGGACCTCCTCCTCGCCCACCTCCGCACTCCCGAAGGAGCCCGGTCATGAGCACCCTCGCGCCGAAGGGCCTCGCCTGGGTGACGGTCCGCCAGTTCCGCCGGACCCTGTGGACGGCCGCGGCCCTCGTGGCCCTCGCCCTCGCCGGCACCCTCGCGCTGCGCGTCTGGGACGCGCAGACGCCCGACCGCTGGGTGGAGGACGGCTACTGGGTCCGCGGCGACGACAACCTCGCCTACGAGGTGCTGCGCCTGGCCATGGAGTACGCGTCGGTGTACCTGCTCCTGCTGCCGCTCGCCGCCGGCGCGTTCGTCGCGGGACCGCTCGTCGCCCGCGAGTTCGAGTCCGGCACCTACCGGCTGAGCCTCACCCAGTCCGTGGCCCCGGCGGCCTGGCTGCGCGCCAAGGTCCTCACCGCGGGCCTCTCCGCCGTCGTGGTCACCCTCGCCCTCATGGGCGTCTTCCGGATCGGCTGGAGCCGGGTCTCGGGCACGTACCAGCTCTCCTGGGGCGACCGCGGACCGTACGAGGCCGCGGGCGTCGTGCTCCTCGCGTACGTCGTCGCCGCCGTCGGCGTCGGCACCCTCGTCGGCCTGCTCGTGCGGCGCACCCTGCTCGCCATGGCGGCCACCGGCCTGGTGACCGGCGTGGTGCTGATGGTCCTCGGCGCCCTGCGCTGGTCCTTCCTGCCGGTGCTCACGGTCACCGGGCCGGTCGGCCCCACCCTCACGATGCCGGACGGCTCCCTCATGATGGAGACCGGCCTGACCACCCGCTCCGGCGGGCGGATGGACGACGCGGTCTGCTGGGACCGGGCGGCGGCCATGGTTCCCGACGACGCGAAGCTGCCGTCCGACGAGGCGTGGAACAACGCGTGGAACAGGGCGTACGACACCTGTCTCACCGACCACGGCGTGACCGGCCAGTACCTCGACTACCACCCGTACTCCCACTACTGGCCCACGCAGCTCATCGAGACCGGCATCCTCCTCGCCCTGGCCGCCCTCGCGCTCCTCGCCGCCTTCCGCGTCCTGCGCGCCCGGCTGCCGTAGGCGGCCCGGGACACCGGGGCGGGGCCCGATGCGGCCCCGCCCCCGATTCCCTCACGTCACGTCCCCGTTACCAATCATTCAGACGCGCTTGCGACGCTCACGCAATGAAGCGCTCCGTGCCCGCACATCCGAAGGGCAGACTTCCCAAAGGGAGACTCCCTTCCCCCACGGCCCGCTCCGACGCGCCCGACCAGCCCTTCGCGCGGAAGAATGGGGCCATGAGCCAGCAGCCCGCCGAGGTCCCGGTCCAGTCGTCCACGAACGCGTCCGCCAAGACGGACGCCAAGACGAACGCGAAGACGGCCGCGAAGGCGTCCAAGACCTCCGCCCGCCCGTCCACGTCCAGCACGGCCGAGGCGGCCGGAACGCACGCCCAGCCGTCCCTCGGGTCCATAGCGGCGCACCGCCCGCACGCCGTCAACGGCGCCGCCGTGAGCGACCTCGCGCCCGACCTGGACGCCGACCTCGACGTGTACGAGGACGACGGCTCCGCGGGCGAGCTCGCCCAGGGCCGCTTCCTCGACCGGGAGCGCAGCTGGCTCGCGTTCAACGAGCGCGTCCTCGAACTCGCCGAGGACCCGAACACGCCCCTCCTCGAACGGGCGAACTTCCTCGCGATCTTCGCGTCGAACCTCGACGAGTTCTTCATGGTCCGGGTCGCCGGCCTCAAGCGCCGCATCGCCACCGGTGTCGCCACCCGCTCCGCCTCCGGCCTGCAGCCCCGCGAGGTCCTCGACCTCATCTGGACCCGCTCGCGCGAGCTCATGGCCCGGCACGCCGCCTGCTTCCAGCAGGACGTCGCCCCCGCCCTCGCCGACGAGGGCATCCACCTGATCCGCTGGCCCGAGCTCACCGAGAAGGAACAGGCGCGCCTCTTCACCCTGTTCCGGCAGCAGATCTTCCCGGTCCTCACCCCGCTGGCCGTGGACCCGGCGCACCCCTTCCCGTACATCTCCGGGCTCTCCCTCAACCTCGCGGTCGTCGTCCGCAACCCGGTCAGCGGGCACCGCCACTTCGCCCGCGTCAAGGTGCCGCCGCTGCTCTCCCGCTTCCTGGAGGCCTCCCCGGAGCGCTACGTCCCGCTCGAGGACGTCATCGCCGCGCACCTGGAGGAGCTCTTCCCCGGCATGGAGGTGCTCGCCCACCACATGTTCCGGGTGACCAGGAACGAGGACCTGGAGGTCGAGGAGGACGACGCCGAGAACCTGCTCCAGGCCCTGGAGAAGGAGCTCATGCGGCGCCGCTTCGGCCCGCCGGTGCGCCTGGAGGTCGAGGAGTCCATCGACCCGTACGTGCTCGACCTGCTGGTCCGCGAGCTGAAGATCTCCGACTCCGAGGTCTACCCGCTGCCCGGCCCGCTCGACCTCACCGGCCTCTTCGGCATCGCGGGCCTGGACCGGCCCGAGCTGAAGTACCCCAAGTTCGTCGCCGGCACCCACCGCGACCTCGCCGAGGTCGAGTCCGCCTCCGCGCCCGACATCTTCGCCGCGGTGCGCGAGCGCGACGTGCTGCTCCACCACCCGTACGACTCCTTCTCCACCTCGGTGCAGGCCTTCCTGGAGCAGGCGGCGGCCGACCCCGACGTCCTCGCGATCAAGCAGACCCTGTACCGCACCTCCGGCGACTCCCCGATAGTCGACGCCCTGATCGACGCCGCCGAGTCCGGCAAGCAGGTCCTGGTCCTCGTCGAGATCAAGGCCCGCTTCGACGAGCAGGCCAACATCAAGTGGGCCCGCAAGCTGGAGGAGTCCGGCTGCCACGTCGTCTACGGCCTCGTCGGTCTCAAGACCCACTGCAAGCTCTCCCTGGTGGTACGCCAGGAGGGCGAGGTCCTGCGCCGCTACAGCCACGTCGGCACCGGCAACTACCACCCCAAGACCGCCCGCCTCTACGAGGACCTCGGCCTGCTCACCGCCGACCCGCAGGTCGGCGCGGACCTCTCCGACCTCTTCAACCGGCTCTCCGGCTACTCCCGGCGCGAGACCTACCGGCGGCTGCTCACCGCCCCCAAGTCGCTGCGCGACGGCCTGGTCTCCCGGATCAACAAGGAGATCGCCCACCACCGCGCCGGCCGGCCCGCGTACGTGAAGATCAAGGTCAACTCGATGGTCGACGAGGCCGTCATCGACGCCTGCTACCGGGCCTCGCAGGCCGGCGTGCCGGTCGACATCTGGGTCCGCGGCATCTGCGCCGTACGGCCCGGCGTCGAGGGCCTGTCCGAGAACATCCGGGTCCGCTCGATCCTGGGCCGCTTCCTGGAGCACTCCCGCGTCTTCGCCTTCGGCAACGGCGGCGAGCCCGAGGTGTGGCTCGGCAGCGCCGACATGATGCACCGCAACCTGGACCGCCGCATCGAGGCCCTCGTCCGGGTCGCCGACCCCGCCCACCGGGCCGCCCTGACCCGGCTCATGGAGACCGGGATGTCCGACACCACCTCCTCCTGGCACCTCGGACCGGACGGGAACTGGACGCGGCACGCGACCGACCCCGAGGGCCAGCCGCTGCGGCACGTCCAGGAGATGCTCATCGACGCGCGGAGGCGCCGGCGTGCACAACCCTGACATCACCTCGGAGATCCCGCAGGGCACCGGTCCGGGCATCCCACGGAGCACGGTGGCGGGCCCCGCGCCGGCCACGGCTCCGGACGCCGCCCCGTCCGAGCTCTCGGCGGGCGAGGTCCTCGCCCCGTACCTGCACGCCCGGGCCGCGGACTTCCTCCGCGGCCTGCGGCTGCACACCGAGAGCGGGGCCGACACCCGCGGCGCCGAGGAGGCCGCCCGCACCCTGCGGGCGGCGGCCCGCCGGATCAGCGGCACCCTCCACACCTTCCGCCCGCTCCTGGACGGCGCCTGGGCCGACCAGCTGCGCACCGAGCTGGCCTGGCTCTCCGGCACCCTCGCCCTGGAGCACGCCTGCACCTCCCGGCTCGTCCGCCTGGTGGACGCGCTGTCCCGGCTGTCGAGCGACGGCTCGCCGCACGGCGGCCCGGTGCCCGCCGCCCGCGGTACGGAGGGCAGCCGCGGCATGGCCGTCGGTGCCGCCCGGGCCGGCGCCCTCCTCGAACGCCAGCTGACCCTCGCCAGGACCCGCGCCCACTCCGCCGCGCTCCAGGCCCTCGGTTCCTCCCGGTTCCACGCCGTCGCCGACGCCGTCGCCCTGCTCGCCTCCGAGGTGCCGCTCGGCCCGGCCGGCTCCGCCCGGGCCGCCGACGTCCTGGAGGCGCCCGCGCTGGTCGTCGAGCACCGGCTGCGCGACGCGGTCGGTGCGCTGCCGCTGTCCCGGGCCGCCCACCCGTACAACGCCGAGGCCCTCGCGCTCGCCGCGGGAGAGGCCCAGGACACGCCCTGGCACCAGACCCGCAGCCTGCTCCGGCTGCACCGCTACGCCGGCGAGGTGCTGCGCGGCGGCGCCGAACCGGACCCGGTGCTCTACGAGGCCGGCCGCGCCCTGGACCGGCACAGGGACGCCGCCGAGGCCGCCGCGGCCGCGGCCGCCGCCGCCCGCACCCCCCGGATCGCCCCGGCCACCGCCTACGCCCTGGGCGTCCTGCACGCCGACCAGCGCCACGAGGTCGAGGCCGCCCGCTTCGCCTTCCAGCGGGCCTGGTCCCGGGCGACCGTGGCGGTGCCGTGATCCTCGCGGCGGGCGTCGTGCTGTGGCGCCGGGCCGCGGCGGACGAGGACGGTTCCGCCGCCCTCGAGATCGCCCTGGTCCACCGCCCGAAGTACGACGACTGGTCGCACCCGAAGGGCAAGCTCAAGCGCGGAGAGACTCTCGCGTCCTGCGCGGTGCGCGAGGTCAAGGAGGAAACCGGCCAGTCGTGCGAGCTGGGCATCCGGCTGCCTTCCGTCCAGTACCTCGCGCACGGCCGCCCCAAGGAGGTCCACTACTGGGCGGCCCGCGCCCTGGGCGGCAGCTTCACCCCGAGCCAGGAGATCGACGCCCTGCTCTGGCTGCCGCCCGCCGAGGCCCGCACCCGCCTCACCCAGCCGCGGGACCGCGAGCTCCTGGACGCCCTCCTCGCGACGACGGCCCACTAGGACCTGCCCCGCGGACCCCGGGGCCTGCCCCGGAGGCCGCCGGACGGGCCTCGGGGACACCCTCCGGAGCCGTCGCGCGACACGGCCGGCTTCGCACCTCACCTTCCGGCATGGTTCACCTTCCGTTCACTCTCCCCCGTCGGCCGCTTCACCTGATCTGCCTAATTTCGGCTGTACACGGTGCAGAGCACAGCGATGCGCCCACCACCCCGACACGCGCCGCCGTACAACGACAGGACACACGGTCCACGGCAGGCGACTTCTGGAAGGAACACCCGAAAGTGAAGCTTTCGCGCAAGAACGGGCTTCGCGCCTCCGCGATCGGTGCCCTCGTCGTCTCCGGCGCGCTCGTCCTCTCGGCGTGTGGTTCGGACAACAACAACGAGCCCACCAAGGACGGCGGCAAGACGTCCGCCGCCGCGTCGAACATCAAGTGCGACGGTGCCAAGGGCCAGCTGCTCGCCGCCGGCTCCAGCGCGCAGAAGAACGCGATGGACCTCTGGGTCAAGAACTTCCAGGCCGCCTGCTCGGGCGTCGAGATCAACTACCAGCCGATCGGTTCCGGCGGCGGCATCACCAAGTTCAACCAGGGCCAGGTCTCCTTCGCCGGCTCCGACTCCGCCCTCAAGGACGAAGAGGTCGCCGAGTCGCAGAAGATCTGCAAGGGCGGCAAGGGCGTCAACCTGCCGATGGTCGGCGGCCCCATCGCCATCGGCTACAAGCTGGACGGCGTGGACAACCTGGTCCTGGACGCCTCCACCATCGCCAAGATCTTCGACAACAAGATCACCAAGTGGAACGACCCGGCGATCGCCAAGCTGAACCCGGGCGCCAAGCTCCCCGACTCCACCATCCAGGCCTTCCACCGCTCGGACGAGTCGGGCACCACCCAGAACCTGGGCAAGTACCTGTCGACCGCCGCCGCGGCCGACTGGAAGTACGACCCGAAGTCGAAGTCGTGGCCCGCCCAGGGCGGCCAGGCCGCGAACGGCTCCTCCGGCGTCGCCACCGCGGTCAAGGACGCCGAGGGCTCCATCGGCTACTTCGAGCTCTCCTACGCGACCGCCAACAAGATCTCCACGGTCAGCATCAACACCGGCGCCGCCGCCCCGGTCGCCGCGACCACGGAGAACGCCTCCAAGGCCATCGCCGCCGCCAAGATCAAGGGCACCGGCAGCGACCTGGCGCTGTCCCTCGACTACGCCACCAAGGCCGAGGGCGCCTACCCGATCGTCCTCGTCACGTACGAGATCGCCTGCGACAAGGGCAACAAGGCCGAGACCCTCTCGACCCTGAAGGCCTTCCTCAACTACACCGCCAGCGAGGAGGGCCAGAAGGTCCTCTCCGACGCCGGCTACGCCCCGCTCCCGGCCGAGATCGCGACCAAGGTCCGCGAGATCGTCCCCACCCTGTCCTGATCCCACGCCGGACGCGGCCCCTCGCCTCCCGTAGGGGGGCCGCGCCCGGCATCCGGTGCACCGCCGCCAGGAGCCCGTACACCCGCGATCCACGCATCGCGCCCGTACCGCTCCGCAGACCGGAGAAACCAGATGGCTACGACCACACCAGACATACGAAAGGGCCGGCGCGCCAAGAACGCGACCCGCCCCGGTGACCGCATCTTCAGCGGCCTGTCCCGCGGATCCGGCATCACCCTGCTCGTGATCATGGCCGCGATCGCGGTCTTCCTCACCTACCGCGCCGTCCTCGCGATCTCGCAGGACAGCACGAACTTCTTCACCACCTTCGAGTGGAACCCGGCCGGCAGCCCGCCGGTCTTCGGCATCGCCGTCCTCGCCTTCGGCACAATCGTCTCCTCGGTCATCGCCATGGCGATCGCCGTGCCGGTCGCCATCGGCATCGCGCTCTTCATCTCGCACTACGCGCCGCGCAGGCTGGCCAAGCCGCTCGCGTACGTGGTCGACCTGCTCGCCGCCGTGCCCAGCATCATCTACGGCCTCTGGGGCGCCATCTTCCTGGTGCCCTACCTCGGCGGCCTGAACAAGTGGCTCGACCAGTACATGGGCTGGACGTACATCTTCGACAAGTCCAGCGACGGCGTCGCCCGCAACATGTTCACCGTCGGCATCCTGCTGGCGATCATGATCCTCCCGATCATCACCAACGTGACCCGCGAGGTCTTCCTCCAGGTCCCGCGGATGCACGAGGAGGCCGCCCTCGCCCTCGGCGCCACGCGCTGGGAGGTCATCCGCATGTCGGTGCTGCCCTTCGGCCGCTCCGGCATCATCTCCGCCTCCATGCTGGGCCTCGGCCGCGCCCTCGGCGAGACGATGGCCGTGGCCGTCGTCCTCTCGCCCAGCTTCGTCCTGTCGGGCCACCTGCTCGACCCGGGCGGCGGCACCTTCGCCCAGAACATCGCCGCGAAGTTCAACGAGGCCAACGAGTTCGGCCGGGACGCGCTGATCGCCTCCGGTCTCGTCCTCTTCGTCATCACCCTGCTGGTCAACGGCGCCGCTCGCATGATCATCGCGCGCCGCAAGGAGTACTCGGGGGCGAACGCATGAGCCACGCGATCCAGGAGCGTCCCGTGACCGTGACCCCGCGCCGCTCGCTCTCCCACGCCCGCCTCCCGCGCTGGACGCCGGCCGCCGTCGCCGTCGGCTCCGTCGCCGTGGGCTCCGGCATCGGCCTCGCCGCCGGCTGGCACAGCAAGGTCCAGTGGGGCCTGATCTCCGCGCTGGTCTTCGTCCTCGCCACGTACGCCATCACCACCAAGGTGGAGGGCTCCCGGCAGGCCAAGGACCGCGTCGCGACCAGCCTGATCTGGGTCAGCTTCGTCCTCGCCGTCGTCCCGCTGCTGTCCCTCGCCTGGGTCACCATCAGCAAGGGCCTGGAAGTCCTCGACGGCTACTTCCTCTCCCACTCGATGAACGGCGTCCTCGACGCCGAGGCCGGCGGCGGCGTCTACCACGCGCTGCTCGGCACCATCGAGCAGGTCGGCATCGCGACCCTGATCGCCGCCCCGATCGGCCTCCTGACCGCGGTCTACCTCGTCGAGTACGGCGGCGGAAAGCTCGCCCAGGCGGTCACCTTCTTCGTCGACGTCATGACGGGCATCCCGTCGATCGTCGCGGGCCTCTTCGTCCTCGCCACCTGGAACCTGATGCTGGGCTTCGGGCCCTCCGGGTTCGCCGGCGCGATGGCCCTCGCGATCCTGATGATGCCGGTCGTGGTCCGCTCCACCGAGGAGATGCTCAAGCTCGTCCCGAACGAGCTGCGCGAGGCCTCCCTGGCCCTCGGCGTCCCCAAGTGGCGCACGATCCTGAAGGTGGTCCTGCCCACCGCGATCGGCGGCATCACCACGGGCGTCATGCTCGCGGTCGCCCGCATCACCGGCGAGACGGCCCCCGTCCTGCTCCTCGTGTTCGGTACGAAGCTCATCAACCCGAACCCCTTCGAAGGCGCCCAGTCCTCCCTGCCGCTCTACGTGTACGAGCAGTACGCGGTCGGCACCGACGCCTCGGTGGCCCGTGCCTGGGCCGCCGCGCTCGTCCTGATCGCCTTCGTCATGATCCTCAACCTGGTGGCCCGCGGCATCGCCCGCTGGAAGGCCCCCAAGACCGGCCGCTGACGCGCGGCACACTGGAAGTGAACTGATATGGCCAAGCGAATCGACGTCAGCGGCCTCTCCGCGTACTACGGCAACCACAAGGCGATCGACGACATCTCGATGACCGTCGAGCCGCGCTCCGTGACGGCCTTCATCGGCCCGTCCGGCTGCGGCAAGTCCACCTTCCTGCGCACCCTGAACCGCATGCACGAGGTCACCCCCGGCGGCCGCGTCGAGGGCAAGGTGATGCTGGACGACGAGAACCTGTACGGCGCGGGCGTCGACCCGGTCGCGGTGCGCCGCACCGTCGGCATGGTCTTCCAGCGCCCGAACCCCTTCCCCACCATGTCGATCTTCGACAACGTGGCGGCGGGCCTGCGCCTCAACGGCAAGTACAAGAAGTCCGAGCTCAACGACATCGTCGAGCGCTCCCTCAAGGGCGCCAACCTCTGGAACGAGGTCAAGGACCGCCTCAACAAGCCGGGCTCCGGCCTCTCCGGCGGTCAGCAGCAGCGCCTGTGCATCGCCCGCGCCATCGCGGTCGAGCCGGACGTCCTGCTGATGGACGAGCCCTGCTCGGCCCTCGACCCGATCTCCACCCTCGCCATCGAGGACCTGATCGGCGAGCTGAAGGAGCGCTTCACGATCGTCATCGTGACGCACAACATGCAGCAGGCCGCCCGCGTCTCGGACCGCACCGCGTTCTTCAACCTGGCGGCGGTCGGCCAGCCCGGCAAGCTGATCGAGCTGGACGACACCGAGCGCATCTTCTCCAACCCGAGTGTCCAGGCGACCGAGGACTACATCTCCGGCCGCTTCGGATAAACACGTCATGCGGTGCTGCATGGCGGTGCCACCGCACGACGAAATGGGCCCGGCTCCCCCCAAGGGGAGCCGGGCCCAACCATGTGACGGGAAGACTGTCAGCCGAAGAAGAGCTGCACCACGTAGAAGCTCACCGCGGCGACCAGCGCCGCCGCCGGCATGGTGATGAACCAGCCCAGGATGATGTTCTTGGCGACGCCCCAGCGGACCGCGTTCACCCGCTTCGTCGCGCCCACACCCATGATCGCGGAGGTGATGACATGGGTCGTGGAGATCGGCGCGTGGAAGAGGAACGCCGAGCCGAACATGATCGAGGCACCGGTGGTCTCGGCCGCGAAGCCCTGCGGCGGGTCCAGCTCGATGATCTTGCGGCCGAGGGTCCGCATGATCCGCCAGCCGCCCGCGTACGTACCGAGCGAGAGCATCACGGCGCACGCGATCTTCACCCAGATCGGGATCTCGTCGCCCTGCTGCTGCACGTCCGCGATGACCAGGGCCATCACCACGATGCCCATCGTCTTCTGGGCGTCCTGGAGACCGTGGCCGAGCGCCATGCCGGCCGCCGAGACGGTCTGGGCGATGCGGAAGCCGCGCTTGGCCTTGTGCGGGTTGGCCTTGCGGAAGATCCACAGGATCGCGCACATGACCAGGTAACCGGCGATCAGACCGACCACCGGCGAGACGAACATCGGGATGACGATCTTCTCGAGGACACCCGACCAGATGACCTCCGTGCCACCCGCGAGCGCCGCGCCCACCATGCCGCCGAACAGCGCGTGCGAGGAGGAGGACGGAAGACCGAAGTACCAGGTGACGAGGTTCCAGATGATCGCGCCGACCAGCGCGGCGAAGAGGATGCCCATCCCCTTGTCGCCGTGCGGGGTCTCGATCAGGCCCTCGCTGACGGTCTTGGCGACGCCGCTGCCGAGGAAGGCACCGGCGAGGTTCATGACCGCGGCCATCGCGAGCGCCGCCCGCGGGGTCAGCGCCCGGGTCGACACCGAGGTGGCGATGGCGTTCGCGGAGTCGTGGAACCCGTTCGTATAGGTGAAGCCGAGCGCGACACCGATGGTCACGATCAGAGCGAAGGTGTCCACGAAGCCTCAGGACTCCTTGACGGCGATGGTCTCCACCGTGTTCGCCACGTGCTCGAAGGCGTCGGCGGCCTCTTCCAGCACATCCACGACCTGCTTGAGCTTCAGCACCTCGATGGCGTCGTACTTGCCGTTGAAGAGGTGGGCGAGCAGCTTGCGGTGGATCTGGTCGGCCTGGTTCTCGAGCCGGTTGACCTCGATCCAGTACTCGGTGAGGTTGGACATGGTCCGCAGGTTCGGCATGGCCTCGGCGGTCAGCTCGGCCGCCCGGGCCAGCACCTCGATCTGCTGCTCGACGCCCTTGGGGAGCTCCTCGATGTTGTAGAGGACGACCAGGTCGACGGCCTCCTCCATGAAGTCCATGATGTCGTCGAGGGAGGAGGCGAGGGAGTAGATGTCCTCGCGGTCGAACGGCGTGATGAACGAGGAGTTCAGCTGGTGGAAGATGGCGTGGGTCGCGTCGTCGCCGGCGTGCTCCGCTGCCCGCATCCGTTCCGCGATCTCGGCCCGGGCGGACGGCTCCGCCCCGAGCAGTTCCATCAGGAGCTTGGCGCCCGTGACGATGTTGTCCGCGGACGCGGCGAACATGTCGTAGAAGCTCGTCTCCCTGGGGGTCAGACGAAATCGCACGTGGGGTCCTCGGGGTGCTGGGTTTCGGTCAGGCTGATGCTAGGCGCATCATCCGGCCACGGCTAACCGGCGTCCCTTCAGTGTCGCCCATCAGGCACAGTGATCTGCACGGGCCCCCGCCCCGATTCGCGGGGATCGGTACCATATACCCACGAGGGGTATGACCACCCTTTCTGGACAGCGGGAGGACGCGATGACGACCACCGAGGCGGCGGCCGAGGTCACCCCCGAGACCGCCGAGACGGCCGGCCACGAGCACGGCGTGCACGGCTACCACAAGCAGAAGGACGAGCACCTCAAGCGACTGCGCCGGATCGAGGGCCAGATCCGCGGCCTCCAGCGGATGGTCGACGAGGACGTCTACTGCATCGACATCCTCACCCAGGTCTCCGCCTCGACGAAGGCGCTGCAGTCCTTCGCCCTCCAACTCCTGGAGGAGCACCTGCGGCACTGCGTCGCGGACGCGGCGACCAAGGGCGGCGACGAGATCGAGGCGAAGGTCGAGGAGGCCACGAAGGCCATCGCGCGCATGATGCGCACCTGAGGCCGCTACGGCCGGCGGCCGTCGCCGCCGACCCGGAGCACCTCGTCGATGCGGTCGGCGCTCAGCCGCTCCTCGTCGATCGCCGAGGCCGCGATGATCAGCTCACCGCACAGCTCGATCTCGGCCAGGGCGACGCACTCGGGATCGCCGGGCGCGGTCGCGGTACCGGTACCGGGCGGCGGAGCCATGCGCGTTCACCTCTTCCTGCCGACGTCGTCTCCCAGCGTAGGGAGCGGTGCACGGACCGCACATGACACGTCCGGACCATTTGCCGATGGTTCGCAAGAGAGGATCAGGCCCAGGAAGGATCAGGCCTTGATCTTTCCGGCGTAGATGTCCGAGCGGTCCGGCAGCTTCACCGTCACCCGCGCCCCGAAGCCGTACAGCAGCGTCGTCGAGGCGACCGCGACCGTGCGGCCCTGGTTGGTGAAGCTGAACTGGTGGCGCACCTTGCGCAGCCGCCCCTCCCGGTCCAGATACGCGTCGAACGGCACCGTGTCCGTGGTGAACCCTTTCGCCGCCGCGGCCAGCGCCCCGCGCACCTGCGGCGATGCCAGCCGGGCGGCCTCCGCGATGTCCGCGACACCGCGGTAGTGCCGGACCTTCACCCCGGCGAGCTCGATCTCCCCGACGTACGTCACCCGGCGCGCCCCGCGCAGCAGCTCGGCGGCGGCGGCCGGGTCGGTGGCCCCGCCGGTGACGAGGTTGCCGTCGTCGAGGGCGGTGGTGTCCACCCGTACCCACTTGTCGGCGGGCACGCCCGCGCCCCGGTTCTTCATGTACAGCGCGCCGGGCGCGAGCAGCTCCGTGATCGGCCGGTGCTCGCTCTCCCCGGCGGCGTCCTTGGGCAGCACCACCTGGAGGCTGCCGGTGCGGCGGCGGAAATCGTAGAGGCCCTCGCCGCGGATGGTGACCCGGGTGCCGCCGGAGGCCATCTCCATGGACGTGCTCGCCTTGGACGACCCGGCCCGGGTCAGCCCCTCCGCCGCGCCGCGCACGGTCCGCACGGGATCGCCGCCCGGCGCGGCGTCGTCACCGGGAGCGGCACAGCCGCCGACCACACCGCCGCCGAGCACCAGCGCCACGGTCACGACCCACACCCCGCCCGTGCGCCCGTTCCGCACCACCATCGCCTGCCAACCCCCAACGCCCTGCCGCCGCTGTCCGGATCCCGCCCACCGGATAACGACGGTCCGGGCGCCCCGTCACGCGCAGTACGGTGGTGGACGTGCATCACACGGAGACCACGGAAAGCGGTTCGTTCGCCTTCGCCCGATGCAGCTGCGGCTGGCGGGGCCCGGCCCGCAGATCCCGCGACCGGGCCCGTGCGGACGCGGAGGCGCACACGGAGGAATCACGCGACGTGAGCCGGGCCTCCTGACGGACCGCACCGCCTGCCGGGCTGCACCGCCTGACAGCCGGTACCGGCTGACGGGCCGCACCGCCTGACGGGCCGCACCGCCTGACGGCCGGTACCGGCTGACGCCCCGGGCCTTCCGACGCCCCGGGATCAGGCGGCGAGGTCGCTCTCGTCGGCGCCGAGCCGGGGCTCCGGGACGACGGCGGTCTCGGCGACGGCGGGCCGTTCGGCGGCGCGGCGGGAGCGCACCAGCCGGCCGCCGTGCCGGGACCGGGCGACGGCCGAGACGACCGGGGTCAGCAGGGCCAGCGCGAACGGCGCGAGCAGCAGCGCGACGGCGGTGCCGAGGGCGAGTCCGCCGACGACGTCGGTCGGGTAGTGGACGCCCATGTAGACCCGGCAGAAGGCCTCGGTGAGGGCGAGCCCGATGGCGAGCAGGCCGAAGCGCCGGTGCGCGACGAAGACCCCGACGGCGATGGCCATCGCCATGGTGGCGTGGTCGCTGACGAAGCTGTAGTCGGTCTTGCCGGCGACGAGGACCTCGAGCCCCTGGTGGTCCTTGAAGGGCCGGGGGCGCTCGACGAACCCGCGGATCGGGATGTTGACGAGGAGTGCGATGCCGGCCGCGAGCGGAGCCCACAGGAGCCCGGCGAGACCGGCGACGGAGTCACCGGCCGTACCGCGCCGGCGGACGCTCCACCAGCAGCCGAGACCGACGAGGACGAGGCCGAGCATGATGCCGTACTCGCCGACGAACTCCATGACGCGGTCGAACCACGGCGGGGCGGCCTTCGCCAGCCCGTTGATGTCGTAGAGCAGGCTGACATCGGGGTTAGAAGCGTCCGATGCGAGTCCAGCCATCTGCTGAGGCCCCTTGCTCTCGTGTGTTGGTGTCCAACCCCCGTGGTCAGAGTGGTCGGATCGGGAAACGATCCACCCGAGGGCAGCGTTCCGCTCTCCACCCAAGATCACTAGGACGTTATCGAAAGGTGACGGCCCGTCGCAGCCCAGGGCCGAAGGCTCACGCAGCGTGGCTCACGAACTCACTCCACCCGCCCGCGACTCCCGGCCCGGTCGCACCCCGGCCGCCACCCCGCCCGCCACACCCCGGCCCGTCACTGCTGCGGCAGATGCGTCGGCAGGGCGGCGGCGCCGTCCTCCGTGACGCGGGTCGCCCCGAAGTAGTCGGGCGTGTCGATCCGGTCGAAGCGGATCACCGCACCGGTGCGCGGCGCGTCGATCATGTAGCCGCCGCCGACGTAGATGCCCACGTGCCTGATCGCCCGAGAGTTCGTCAGATCGTCGGAGAAGAAGACGAGATCGCCCGGCAGCAGCTCGTCCCTGCTCGGATGGGGCCCGGCGTTGTACTGGTCGTTGGCCACGCGCGGCAGGCTGATCCCGACCGACTCGTACGCCGCCTGGGTGAGCCCCGAACAGTCGAACCGCCCGCCCTGCGCCGCCGTGCCCGTACCGCCCCAGAGGTACGGCGTGCCCAGCTTCTGCTGCGCGTAGTAGATCGCCCCGGCGGCCTGCCGGGACGGGTCGACCCGCCCGACCGGCCGGGCGAAGCTCTTCTCCAGCGAACGGATGATCCGCACGTAGTTCTGCGTCTCGCTGATCCGCGGGACGCCACCGGACTTGATGACCCGGTAGGCGCCCGCGTTGTAGGCGGCGAGCATGTTGTTCGTACGGTCGCCCGGCACGTTCTTCACGTAGCCGGCCAGCTCGCAGTCGTACGAGGCGGCCGACGGGATCGCGTCCTTCGGGTCCCACACGTCCCGGTCGCCGTCCCCGTCCCCGTCGATGCCGTGGGTGGCCCAGGTGCCGGGGATGAACTGGGCGATGCCCCGGGCGTTCGCCGGCGAGACGATGGTCGGGTTCCAGCCGCTCTCCTGGTACAGCTGCGCGGCCAGCAGCGCGGGATTGATCGCCGGGCAGAGATTGCCCCACTGCTGCACCAGCCCCTGGTACGCGGCGGGCACGGCGCCCTTGGCCAGTGCCACGGTCCCGTTCTTCCCGTTCCCGGCCCCTCCGAGGATCCCGGCGGCGGCGGAGTACGTCCCGACGACGAGCAGCGCGACGAAGGTGAGGCAGATCCCGACGACCCCGCCACCCACCAGCCACGCCTTGCGCGCCTTACGCACCGTCAACCACCCCTCGGCTCCTGGCAGTACGCCCCGCCGCCCCAGTCTAGGCGGGCACCGGCGCCGGAGGGCGTGGACGAACCGGACGCGACGGACTTCTCCGCACCGCGCGGCGCCCCAAAGGTGCCACAACGACAATCATTGCCCGGAGTCACCCTGCGTGATACACAGAGTGACCATACGCGTCCTCGCATACAAACCGGCCACACCACCGCAGGTCAAGACGGTCGGATCGGTCAAGTGTGCGGGGATCGGGTAAAGAGAGCCGTCAAGCCGTCACACGCGAGCGGTTTCATCAGCGAAGATAGGGTCGACGACCCATGCCATCCGGCAGGGGCGACGAACTACCCAACAGGGGCGGTGAGTTACATGTACCTGGCGGCCGAGAAGGGCGACATCACCACCATCATCGGTGGAATCGCCCCGAACTGGGGGCCTTTCGGGAGCCTCGGTGCCGAAGCCAAGGTGATGATCGAGGTCGTGATGGCCGTGGCCATCCTGCTCTGCCTCGGCATCGCCATCTGGGGCGCGGCCAAGCAGCGTATCGGGGCCACCGCCCTGCGCGACACCTTCAGCGCCGAACAGGGCAAGGGCCTGATCGTGGCCGGCCTGACCGGCGTCTTCATCATCGGCTCGCTGGGGACGCTCTTCACCATCGTGTACGGGATGGCCGTCTGACGGCCGTCTGACCCGTTTCTCACCACCGAGGTCGCGTTCCCTGATGTCCAGTCACCACGCCGCGCCCGCGCGGAAACCAGCACGGCTTTCGTCGTACCCGCGAACGGTCGAGGGGGCGTACCCGGCATGAGCTTCGGCGACGAGCACGACGGCCAGACCCGCACCCGACTCCCCGAGACCGGCGCCGGCACCCGGCCCCCCGCCCGGAGCGGCCGCTCGCTGTTCGCGGTGGTCGGCGTGGTGATCCTCCTGGTCGCCGCCATCGCCCTCGCCAACCGCGGCGACGGCACCTCCGACTCCGGCACCGGCGGCACGGACCCCGACGCCCGGCCCGGCGCCGCAGCCCCGACCTCCCCGACGGGCGTCCGCCCGGTCACCGGCAAGAACGGCACCATCCCGACGGGCTTCGCGCACGACGAACAGGGGGCACAGAGCGCGGCGGCGAACTATGCGGTGGCGCTCGGTTCGGTGGACATGTTCCAGCGCGGCCCGCGCGAGGCCATCGTCCGGGCCATCCACGACCCGGCCGTCGCGGACGGCCTGGTGAAGAGCCTGGACGAGTCCTACTCGGCCGGCTTCCTGGCCAACGTGGGTCTCGGCCCCGACGGCACCGCCCCTACGGGACTGACCTTCGTCTCCCGCACGATCCCGGTCGGCACCACGGTGACGGAGTCCGGAGGCGACACGGCGACCGTCGAGGTGTGGTGCACCGGTCTGGTCGGCCTCGCCGGCGAGGGCTCCACCAAACCGGTCACGTCCACGTGGTTCACCATCACCGAGAAGCTGAAGTGGGTCGGCGGCGACTGGAAGGTCGTCAGCTCCGAGCAGACCGAGGGACCGACGCCGGTCAACGGTGACAACCGCGCCTCCGTGGCGGACGACATCGCCAAGGCGGTCGAGGGATACGGAGGCTTCACCTATGCCCGCTAGCCGACGACTCCCGCTGCGCGCGCTGGGCGCCGGCGTGGCGGCCCTGCCCGCCACGCTCGTCCTGTTCGCCTCGTACGCCCACGCGGCGCCGACACCCACCCCGACACCCACGCCGAGCGCAACGCCGTCCCCGGGCGCCAGCAACAACCCCTGCGACCTCATCGTGGGACAGGCCCGGGAGTACTGCGAAAACGGCCAGCAATCCCCCGGCTCCCGCGCCCGGCTCGACGACCCCAACGCCGCGCTCGACCCGCTCTCCTCCCTCGCCAACGGCTGCGCCAAGGCCGCCGCCTGGACCGTCGACACCCTGTCGAAGGCCGTGAAGGAGACCGCCGCCGTCGACTTCACGAACCTCGAGTTCCTCGGCCGCTACGCCATCGTCTTCGCCGCCGCCACCTTCCTCACCCTCCTCCTCTGGCTGCTCGCCGTCGCCAAGCGCGCCATCCGCGGCGTGCCGCTGACCACCGCGATCTCCGAGGCCATCGGGTTCCTCTGGCTGACGGTCCTCGCCTCCGCCTTCACCCCGCTGATCCTCTACACCGTCGTCAACGCCACCGACGCCGTCACCGAGGTCATCGCCTCCGGCACCGGCCAGCAGACCGACGTCTTCTTCGGCAGCTTCAAGCAGGCCCTGGAGAAGGGCGACAGCATCGGCGGCGGGCCGATCATGCTGATCATCGTGTCCCTGGTGACGATCCTCGCCGCCGGCGTGCTCTACCTCGAACTCGTGCTGCGCGCCGTGCTGCTCTACGTCGGCGCCCTGCTCGGCGTCGTCGTCTACTCCGGGCTCGTCGACAAGAACATGTGGGGCCACGTCCGCCGCTGGGCGGGCATCATGATCGCGGTGATCCTGGTCAAGCCGGTCATCGTCATCGTCCTCGGCCTCGCCGGCGCACTGTCCTCCGGCACCGGACCCGACGCGTTCTCCGCCGTCGTCTCCGGCCTCGCCATCATCCTGCTCGCGATCTTCGCCTCCGCGATGATCTACCGCTTCGTCCCCGGCTTCGGCGACGAGATCATCGCCTCCCGCAACAACCGCCTGCACCGCGCCGGCGAGAACGCCGCGGCCGCCGTCATCTCCTCCCCCGCCTCCCTCGTGTCCCAGGGCATCAAGACCCACAGCACCCGCAGCGACGGCGGAGGCGGCGGCCAGCCCTCCGGCGGCAGCACGCCCCGCCCCGCCAACCCGCTCTCCGGCGGCGTCGCCGCCCACAGCAGCCGCGGCTCCTCGGGCGGTGGCGGTACGGGTGCCACGCCCGCACCCCGTAACAGCAGTCCCACCGCGGGCACCCCGCACAGCAACCGCAAGAACTCAGGAGCAGGAGGTGCAGGGCGTTGACGACCCAGTCCCAGCCGGTCTCGCCCCGCCGCACGTATCTCATCGGCCGCGCCCGGCCGAACGCGATCGTCGGCAAGAACCGCGAGACCGGCGAGATCGCGCTCATCATCGCCGGCGCCTTCCTCGGCATGATGAGCGGACTGATCGTCCCCGTGCTGTCCCTGCGCATCGTGCTGCTCATGGGCTTCCCGCTGATCGCCCTCGCCATGGTGTACGTGCCGTACAAGCACCGCACGTTCTACAAGTGGTTCGAGATCAACCGCAGTTACAAGCGCATGCTCAAGCGCGGCACCGCCTACCGCTCCGCCGCCGTCGAGGCCGGCACCCGCCTCGACGGCCGCGAGGTCGAGATCGGCCCGCCGCCCGGCATCGGCCGGATCAGCTGGCTCTCCGCGCCCTTCGGCCCCGACGAGATCGCCGTCCTCCTGCACGCCGACCGCCGCACCGTCACCGCCGCCATCGAGATCGAGGGCCCCGGCGTCGGCCTGCGCGACTCCGAGGACCAGGAAGCCCTCGTCGACCGCTTCGGCACCCTCCTCAAGCACGTCGCCAACGGGGACGGCTTCGTCACCCGCCTCCAGATGCTCGCCCGGACGCTCCCCGCCGACCCCGACGCCCACGCCAAGGACGTCGCCCAGCGCGGCGACCACCAGGCCCCGGCCTGGCTCCAGGAGTCGTACGACCAGCTCCAGTCCATGGTGTCGACCTCCAGCGAGCAGCACCGCGCCTACCTCGTCGCCTGCATGCACTACACCCGCGAGCTCGCCGCCGAGGCCAACGCCATGGCCCGCGCCGCCCGTCACGCCTCCGGCGCCCGCAAGCTCGACCGCGACGCCGGCCTCGCCGTCGTCATGGCCCGCGAGCTCACCGACATCTGCGCCCGCCTCGCCGAGGCCGACATCCGCGTACGGCAGCCCCTCGGCCAGTCCCGGCTTGCCTCCCTCGTGCACTCCATGTACGACCCGGACCACCCCATCGACCACATCCAGGCCATGACGAAACGAAACGCTTGGCCGGCCGAGCTGGACGCGATGGAGCCGACGTACCTCCAGGCCAAGACGCGCGAGTCCGCCACCCGCGCCCCCTGGTGCCACGCCACCGCCTGGGTCAAGGAGTGGCCGATGACGCCCGTCGGCGTCAACTTCCTCGCCCCGCTGCTCGTCCACACGCCCGACGTCATCCGCACCGTCGCCGTGACCATGGACCTGGAGCCCACCGAGGTCGCCATCGAGCGCATGCTCACCGAGAAGACCAACGACGAGGCCGAGGCCTCCCGCCAGGCCAAGATGAACCGCACCGTCGACCCGCGCGACATCGCCGCCCACGGCCGGCTCGACCAGCGGGGTGAAGATCTCGCCAGCGGCGCGGCAGGCGTCAACCTCGTCGGGTACATCACCGTATCGGCGCGCTCCCCCGAGGCCCTCGCCCGGGACAAGCGCACGATCAGGGCCTCCGCCGGCAAGTCCTACCTGAAGCTGGAGTGGTGCGACCGCGAGCACCACCGGGCCTTTGTGAACACCTTGCCGTTCGCGACCGGCATCCGCCGCTAGGGCCGAAGGGGCACAGACCGATGCGAGATCCGCTGTCCGTCCTCACCGAAGCCTTCACCTCCTTCCTCTTCGGCAAGGTCGAGACGACCCGCCTGCCCGTGCGCACCTCCACGGGCCAGGCCCAGGCCGTCTACCTGCCGACCGCGGCCCCCGGCCTCGGCGACTCCGGCGTGATCATCGGCCGCGAGGTCTACAGCGGCAAGGGGTACATCTACGACCCCTTCCAGCTGTACGGCCAGCAGCTCCCGGCCCCCCACTGGCTGGTCCTCGGCGAGTCCGGCAACGGAAAGTCGGCCCTCGAGAAGACCTACGTCCTGCGCCAGCTCCGCTTCCGCGACCGCCAGGTCGTCGTCCTCGACGCCCAGGGCGAGGACGGCGTCGGCGAATGGAACCTCATCGCCCAGCAGCTGGGAATAACTCCCATCCGGCTCGACCCGATGGTCGCCAACGACGACGGCATCCGCCTCAACCCCCTCGACCCCGCCATCACCACCACCGGCCAGCTCGCCCTCCTCCGCACCATCATCGAGGTGGCGATGGGCCACGGCCTCGACGAGCGCTCCGGCTTCGCCCTCAAGGTCGCCCACGCCTACGTCACCGAGCACATCACCGACCGCCAGCCGATCCTCACCGACATCGTCGAGCAACTCCGCCACCCCGAAGCCGAGTCCGCCGAGGCCATGAACGTCGACATAGACGACGTACGGGCCTGGGGCCTCGACGTCGCGCTCGTCCTCGACCGTCTCGTCGACGGCGACCTGCGCGGCATGTTCGACGGCCCCACCACGGTCGGCATCGACCTGGACGCCCCCCTCATCGTCTTCGACCTCTCCCACATCGACCGCAACTCCATCGCCATGCCGATCCTCATGGCGATCGTCGGCGTGTGGCTGGAACACACCTGGATCCGCCCCGACCGGAAGAAGCGCATCTTCCTCGTCGAGGAGGCCTGGCACATCATCAACAGCCCCTTCGTCGCGCAGCTCTTCCAGCGCCTCCTCAAGTTCGGCCGCCGCCTGGGCCTCTCCTTCGTGGCGGTCGTCCACCACCTCTCAGACGTGGTCGACGGAGCAGCGGCCAAGGAAGCCGCCGCCATCCTCAAGATGGCCTCCACCCGCACCATCTACGCCCAGAAGGCGGACGAGGCCCGCAACACCGGCCGGGTCCTCGGCCTCCCCCGCTGGGCGGTCGAGATCATCCCGACCCTGACACCCGGCATCGCGGTCTGGGACGTCAACGGCAACGTCCAGGTCGTGAAGCACCTCATCACCGAGAACGAACGGCCGCTCGTCTACACGGACCGCGCCATGACGGAGTCGTCGTCCGTCACCGACCAGGAACTGGAGTGGGAGACGGAACAGCGCGCGATGCTCATCGAGCAGCAGATGAACGACCAGTCGACGGTGGCGTGACGTGGAGAAGGAGGCACGACAGCAGGGCGGCGGCATCCCCGACGGTTTCGTGGTCGGGCTGCTCGCCCTGCTGCTCGGCCTCGCCGCCCTGATCTGGACGGCGACCGGCCTGGCCGGCCTGCTGGCCCACGGCGGCTGGCCCCCGGGCGTCACCTTCACCCGCACCCCGCAGGCCCTCCGCTCCCTGATGACCGCCCCGACGGACCTGGCCGCCGCGTGGCCGACGACACCCCCGGAGACCCTCTCGGGCTACGGCCTCTTCTGGGGGCTGGCGATCGGCGAGGCGATGGTCCTGACCGTCCTCGCCGTCTTCGCCCTGGGCACCTTCGCCCGCTGGCGCACGGTCCGGGCGACCCGCAGGACGCACACACGGCGTACGACGCCCCCGAACCCGACGCCCGCACGAACCCCGGCACCACGCCGCCCCGAGAACCACCCGCTCACGAAGAACCCGCCGATCACGCAGAACCAGCCGGTCACGCAGGACCAGCCGCTCGCGGACGAGCGCCCCCTCGCGGATGACCGCCTGCTCGCGGATGACCGGCCCTCCACGGATGACCGTCCCTTCACGGATGACCGGCCTCCTCGTCAGGCCCTCGCGGACGACCGCCACCTCGCGGAAAGCCACCCGCTCACCGAGGCCCCTCCGAGCAAGGCCCATCCAAGCGAGGCCTATCCACGCGAGGCCCGCCCAAGCGATGGCCCGACGGCTCCCCCGGCCACCCCCCGCCTCGTCTACGCCCCCGCCGCCACCCGCCGCCCCACCGCCGCCCAGGCGGTACGGGACGCCGAGGGCGCCGCACTCGTCGTGACCTCCGACCCGTCCCTGTGGGCCGACACCAAGGACGCCCGCGCCAAGCTGGGCCCGGTCCTCGTCTACGACCCCGGCCACCTCTGCGACACGCCCGCCCGGCTCCGCTGGAACCCGGCCGATCAGTGCGAGGACCCGGACACGGCCCGGGAACGCGCGGTGGCCCTGCTCGCGCCCGTACGCCCCCAGTCGCGTCTCGACGCGGCCGTCGCGGACACCGCGGAAACGCTCCTGCGCTGCTGGCTGCACGCCGCCGCCATAGACGGCCGGCCGTTCAAGCAGGTGCACCGCTGGGCCCAGGGCGCCGACGCTCATGAGCCCGTACGGATCCTCCGTACGCATCCCAAGGCCGCCGCCGGACACGCCGGACTCCTCGAATCGGCCCTCACGGCGCACCCCGAACGCCGCCGGGCGGCGCAGGAACTGACGGCCCGTGCGCTGTCCGGTCTGTCCTCGATCCACATCAGGCAGGCGTGCACGCCGAATCGAACGGATTCGCTCACGCTGGCATCTTTCGTCGCCGAGCAGGGCACCCTGTACGTGGTGGGTGAACCGATCGAGGATCCGCGCACCCACCCGGGCGCGATGCCCCTGCTCACCGCGCTCGCCGCAAGCGTGGTCGAGCACGGCCGCCGCATGGCCGCACGGTCATCCGACGGTCGGCTCGACCCACCACTGACGCTCGTCCTCGACGACGTCGCGGCCGTCGCCCCGATCCCGACACTGCCCGAACTCGTCACCAGGGGCGAGGACATCGGCCTGCCGACCCTCGCCCTGATGCGCTCCCAGGAACAGGCCAGGTCCCGCTGGCCGGAGCACTCCTCGCTCAGCCGCTAGGCCCGCGCCCGCGGCCGCGGGATCTCGTACTCGACCTCGACGCCCGTCGCGTCCCCCGGCATCGGGACCGTGTCACCGGACGCGACGAAGCCGAACTTCCGGTAGAAGGCCGCCGCCCGGGCGTTGTCCTCGTGCACGTACAGCCGCACCCGCTCGATCGCCGGCTCCGGCAGCGACCACGACCAGTCCACCGCCGCCCGGAACAGGGCGTCCGTCACCCCGGCGCCGCGCGCCTCGGGCCGTACGAACACGCCCACGACGTGCGTCTGGTCGACCTTCGCCGCGTCGCCGAACCGCACCTCGTCCGAGGGCCGCTCGACCAGCACGCTCACCGAGCCGATCCAACGGCCGTCCGGCGTCTCCGCCACGAACTGACGCACCCGCCCGTCACCGGTCTCGGCCGCGCCCGCGGCCCGGCCCTGCCAGAAGGAGTCGGGCTGCGCGGAGGCGTCCTCGTACGTCTCGAGGAAGGCGATGTGCGCGACCGGGTCCTGAAGCGCGGCGAGCCGCAGCTCGCGCACCTTCTCCCACTCGTCGGCACGGACGGTGCGTATCGAATAGTCCATGCGCCTGATCCTCGCTACCTCCCCACGCCCCTGACAAGGCATTTTGCCCGTCGACCAGCCCACAGCCCCGCGCACACCGCCACCCGTCGCCCCCGTTGCACGCCGCAAGACCGCACCCACCACCCGACCACGACCCGACCCGCCGTCGTACCCCGGTACGACACCCGCCGCCCACCGCCCACCCACGGTCCGACGCCCCCGCCCCGCCCGCTCCCTAGCGTCGTCACCATGATCCGAGCAGAGAGTCTCACCAAGCGCTACGGCGACCGGACCGTCGTCCGCGACCTCTCCTTCACCGTCCGGCCCGGCTCCGTCACCGGCTTCCTCGGCCCCAACGGCGCCGGCAAGTCCACCACCCTGCGCATGCTCCTCGGCCTCGACGCCCCCACCCACGGCCGCGCGACCATCGCGGGCCGCCCGTACGCGGAGCATCCCGCCCCGCTCACCCAGGTCGGCGCCCTCCTCGAAGCGCGCTCGCTCCACCCGGGCCGCACCGCCCGCCACCACCTCACGGCCCTGGCCCTCACCCACGGCATCCCGCGCTCCCGCGTCGACCACGTCCTCGACGTCACCGGACTCACCGAGGTCGCCGACCGCCGGGTCAAGGGCTTCTCGCTCGGCATGGGACAGCGCCTCGGCATCGCCGCCGCCCTCCTCGGCGACCCGGCCGCCGTCGTCCTCGACGAACCCGTCAACGGACTCGACCCCGAGGGCGTGCTGTGGATCCGCACGCTCCTCAAGTCGCTCGCCGCCGAAGGCCGCACGGTCCTCGTCTCCTCCCACCTGATGAGCGAGACGGCCCTCACCGCCGACCACCTCATCGTCATCGGCAAGGGCCGGCTCCTCGCCGACACCACCGTCACCGACCTCGTACGGGAGGCCGGCGGCACCACCGTCAAGGTCGTCAGCCCCGACACCGACCGCCTGCGCACCCTGCTGACAGACCTCTCCGGGCCCTCCGCGGTACGGGTGACCACCGAGGACCGGGACACGCTCCGGGTCTCCGGCCTCGACGCCGCCGACATCGGCCGCACCGCCGCCGCCCACGGCGTACCGCTGTACGAACTCACCCCGCAGAGCGCCTCCCTGGAGCAGGCGTTCATGGACCTCACCCACGACTCCGTCGAGTACCAGGGAGCCGCCGCATGAGCACCTACGGCATCACCCCCGCCCGCGTCCTGCACGCCGAATGGCACAAGCTGTGGACGGTCCGCTCCACGTGGGCGACCCTGCTGACCGCCGTCACGCTCGTCCTCGGCGTCGGCATCCTCATGGGCACCACGTACACCTCCGACGGCGGCGACTCCGACGTCGACACCGTCGTCCTCACCCTGTACGGCTCGCAGCTCGGCGGCATCGCCCTCGCCGTCCTCGGCATCCTCCTCACCGCCGGCGAGTACGCCACCGGCCTGGTCCGCGCCACCCTCACCGCCGTGCCGCGCCGCCTGCCGGTCCTGTGGGCGAAGGCCGCGGTCTTCACCGGCGTCGTCTTCACCGTCTCCCTCCTGACCGCCCTGGTCACCTTCCTCACCGCGCAGATCTTCCTAGGCGACACCGACCAGGCCGCCTCCCTCACCGACGACGGCGTCCTCGCCGCCATCGCCGGAAACGCCACCGGCGTCACCCTCCTCGGCCTCGTCGCCCTCGGCCTGGGCGCCGCACTCCGCTCGGTGCCCGGCGCGCTCGGCGCGTTCATCGGCGGCGTGATGGTCCTGCCGGAGGTCCTCGGGATGCTCCCGTACGAGAGCATCGACACGGCCATCCGCTACTTCCCCACCCAGGCCGCCGGCGCCCTCGGCTCCGCCACCCCGCTCCCCGGCGCCGCCGCACCGGGCGCGGCGCTCGCGGCCCTGCTCCTGTGGGCGGCCGCGTCCCTTGCCCTCCCGGCACTCCTGCTCAGGCGCCGCGACGTCTGAAGAGGACGAGGACAAGGAGAGGCACCGGACACAGAGCCAGGGAGGCGGGGCATGGGTGAGGATGTGCGGGTGGTGACGACGGAGATCCCGGGGCCGACGGGCCCGAGCCGCTACGTCCAGCGCGCGCTCGCCAAGCTCCGCGCCTTCGACAGGGCCCGCCCCCGTGTCTGGGACGCGGTCCTGACCGCCGGCTGGACGCTGGCCGCGCTCGTCGACGCGGCCGGCGGCTGGCGGAACACGGCCCGCGATCCGTCCGTACCCGCCTGGCTGGTCGTCACGACCACCCTCGTCCTCTCCGTCCCGCTCTATTGGCGCCGCCGCCGGCCGACGGCGGCACTCGCGGTGATGGCGTGCGGGGCGCTCGTCAGCTCGGTCTCGGGCGCCTTCCTGCAGGCAGCCTTCCTCCAGGCGATCCCCGTGTTCCACATCGCCCTGAACCGGCGGCCCCGTGCCCTGCTGTGGTCCGCCGCCCTGATCGTGCCGCCGCTGGCGACGGGCGCGCTGCGCTGGCAGGCGGAGACGTGGGACGTGTACGTCGTCCCCAACCTGTGGGCGTACGCGATCGTCGCCCTCCTCGGCATCACGGTCCGCTCACGCCGCGAGGAACGCGAGCAGGAGGTCCGCCTGGCCGCCGCGGACGAACGGGCCCGCATCGCCCGGGAGATGCA
Source organism: Streptomyces sp. NPDC127092 (assembly GCF_042722475.1). Taxonomy (NCBI): domain Bacteria; kingdom Bacillati; phylum Actinomycetota; class Actinomycetes; order Kitasatosporales; family Streptomycetaceae; genus Streptomyces; species Streptomyces sp. NPDC127092. The sequence goes on along the minus strand of NZ_JBHXFE010000006.1, from coordinate 1,586 downwards.
CGACATCATCGGCCACAACCTCTCGGTGATCACCGGCCTCGCGGACGGCGGCCGGTACGCGGCCGCCAAGAACCCCGAACGCGCCGCGCAGGCCCTCGACGCCATCGGCACCACGAGCCGCCAGGCCCTCTCGGAACTGCGGCGCCTGCTCGGCGTCCTGAGGGAGGAGGACGAGTCCGCGGCACGGACCCCGCAGCCCGGCCTCGCGGATCTGCCGGTCCTGATCGAGGGCGTACGGGAGGCAGGGCTGCGTGTCCGTACGCACCTGGCCCCGCCCGCCCACGCCCTGTCCCCCGGCGCCGAACTGACGGTGTACCGGGTGGTGCAGGAGGCGCTGACGAACACCCTGAAACACGGCGGGGAGGCGGCCGAGGCCACGGTGACCCTCGCGTACGAGCCCGAGGCCCTGGTCGTCACGGTCACCGACACCGGCAGGGGAGCCGCGAATCCGGGGCAGGGCCAGGGACTCGCGGGAATGCGCGAGCGCGCGGCGCTCTACGACGGCACACTCGAATGCGGCACGCCACCGGAAGGCACCGGCTGGCACGTAAGCCTCACGCTTCCCAGGGAGGACTCCCCCTCGTGACCACGGTCCTGATCGCGGACGACCAGCCGATGCAGCGCTTCGGCTTCCGCATGCTGCTGGAGAGCCAGGACGACATGACGGTCGTCGACGAGGCCGCCAACGGCACGGAGGCCGTACGCCTGGCCGACCGCCACCGCCCGGACGTCGTCCTGATGGACATCCGCATGCCCGGACTCGACGGCATCGAGGCCACCCGCCGCATCGTCGCCACCGGCGACCGCACCCGCGTCCTCATCGTCACGACCTTCGACCTGGACGAGTACGCGTACGAGGGGCTGCGCGCCGGCGCGAGCGGCTTCCTGGTGAAGGACGCCCAGCCCGAGGAACTCCTCGCCGGCATCCGCGCGGTCGCGAGCGGCGACGCGGTGGTGGCCCCCAGCCTGACCCGCCGCCTCCTCGACACCTACCTCCACCACCTCCCGCAGTCCCCGAAGCCGGCCGCCGCTGCCGCCCCCAGGCAGGACCCGCGCTTGTCGGCCCTCACGGACCGCGAGCGCGAGATCCTGACCGTCATCGCGCAGGGCTGGACCAACACGGAGATCGCGGCCCGCCTCCACCTCGCGGAATCCACGGTGAAGACCCACGTCACCCGCATCCTCGCGAAGACGGGCTCGCGCGACCGCGTGCAGGCGGTCATCCTGGCGTACGACACGGGCCTGGTGACGCCGGCGGCCTGAAAGGGCTCGTAAACGCAGAAAAGCCCCGCACCATGAGGTGCGGGGCTTTCCCACAATGATTGTTCGGCGGCGTCCTACTCTCCCACAGGGTCCCCCCTGCAGTACCATCGGCGCTGAAAGGCTTAGCTTCCGGGTTCGGAATGTAACCGGGCGTTTCCCTAACGCTATGACCACCGAAACACTATGAAGTTGAACCGCCGCGCACCCGAAAGGGGGGCGTGTTCGTTACTTCAGAACTAACACAGTGGACGCGAGCAACTGAGGACAAGCCCTCGGCCTATTAGTACCGGTCAGCTCCACCCATTACTGGGCTTCCACATCCG